>JAKATI010000059.1 GCA_021828045.1 Pseudomonadota bacterium
GTGACCTCCCTGATCGGAACGGGTGTGACCAATCCGACCCCGAACACCGGCCGGCTCACCATTGTCCTGAAACCGATCGGTTCCCGTCCCTCGATGGGGACGGTCATGAACGAACTCGCCCACTCCCTGGAAGCGATCCCGGGTCTGCACTTTTTCATGCAGCCGGTACAGGACATCACCCTGTCTTCCCGACTCTCGCCCGCCGAATACCAGTACACACTGATCGACACCGATCCCACCCAACTCGACCGCTGGTCGCAAAAAATCGCCTCAGCAATGGCGCAGCTGCCGGAGCTACGGGATGTCTCGAGCAATCTCAAGGATCGTGGACTCGAGGTCGATGTCAAGGTCCGGCGCGATGCCGCCGCCCGGCTGGGGGTGAGCATGGCATCGATCCAGAATGTCCTCTATGACGCGTTCGGACAGCGCCAGATCTCGACGATTTATACCCAGAACGCCCAGTATCGGGTGGTCCTGGGAGTGGATCCGGCCTTTGCCCGTTCCCCCCGGGCACTGGCTTCCATCTACGTCCCGGCCGGAGCCCAGATCAGTACGTCCGCGACGGGTCCCGGCTCTGCCGTCAGCGGGAGCTCGATCTTCACGCCGACGGCGAGCACCGGGGCAACCGCGGAGGTTCCGCTGACGGATGTCGCACAGGTGACCATCCAGCGGGGGCCGCTTCTCGTGACCCGCGAGAACCAGTTTCCCTCGGTGACCCTGAGTTTCAACCTCGCCCCGGGCGTGAGTCTGGGAAATGCCGAGACGGCCATTGCCAAGGCCGAGGCCCGCCTCGCGGTCCCTCCCTCCGTGAATGGAACCTTTTCCGGTGCCGCGGCCGAGTTCCAGCGTTCGTTGGCCGAGGAACCCTGGCTGATCCTCGCGGCCATCATCGTCATCTACATTGTGCTCGGGGTGCTGTACGAGAGTCCCATCCATCCGGTCACGATCCTCTCGACCCTGCCTTCCGCCGGCATCGGTGCCCTGCTGGCCCTCCTGCTCACCGGAACGCCGTTCACGATCGTGGCCCTGGTCGGTGTGGTTCTGCTCATGGGGATCGTGAAGAAGAACGGCATCATCATGGTCGATTTTGCAATCGAGGCGGAGCGCACCCAGGGACTTGCGCCCGAGGAAGCCATAACGGAAGCGGCCCTCTTGCGCTTCCGGCCGATCATGATGACCACCATGGCGGCCCTCTTCGGCGCATTGCCGCTGGTCTTCGAGGGAGGAGCCGGTTCCGAGCTCCGGGTCCCTCTGGGAATCACCATCATCGGCGGGCTTCTTTTGAGCCAGGTCCTGACCTTGTTCACCACGCCGGTCATCTATCTGGCCCTCGACCGGTTGCGTCATCACCGGACCCAACTGGCCATCGCCGAGCCGAGTCCGTCCTGAGCGCCCATGGGCTTCTCTGACCTGTTCATCCGCCGTCCCGTCGGCACGACCCTGCTCGCGCTGGGGGTTCTCGCAGCGGGTGTGCTGGCCTACCGGCTCCTGCCCGTGGCCCCCGTACCCAGCATCCCCATCCCCGGCATTGTGGTGTTTGCCTCGGACCCGGGCGCCTCCCCGGTCACCATGGCCAATACGGTCGCCGCGCCGCTCGAGCACGACCTCGGGCTCATTCCCGGCCTCAATGAGATTCGGTCGATCAGTTCGACGGGTGCGGTCTCCCTCATCCTTTTGTTCAGCACGGACAGCAACATCAACTCGGATGCCCATGCGGTCCAGGCCGCGATCGATGCCGCCCTGCCCAACCTGCCATCGGGGATGCCGGCCTTGCCCTACTACCGGGAGTTCAACCCCGCCTCCCGGCCGATCCTCACCCTCTTCCTGTCTTCCCGGACGCGTTCCCTGCGCGATGTCTATGACTTTGGCAATACTGTCCTTTTGCAGAAACTGTCGCAGGTCAAGGGCGTTGCCCAGGTCGCCCTCTACGGGGGGGAATCCCCGGCGGTGCGCATCCGCTTCCGGCCCTCCGCGCTGGCCGCAGCCGGCCTCACGCCCAACGACATCTATAACGCGGTTCGTTCCGCCAACGTTCTGTCTCCCCTGGGAACCATCCAGGGTCGCCGTCACGGCTACATCCTCTCGATCAACGGTCAGCTCCGGGATGCGGCCCAGTACCGGAAGATCGTGCTCAAGGCCCAGAACGGCAGTCTCCTGGACCTGGGGGCGGTGGCGTCGGTCGTGAACAGCGTTTCCAATACCGAAATGGCGGCGACCAATGGCCGGGAACCGGGAATCCTGGTGGCCGTCACCAAGACGCCCACGGCCAACATCATCAAGACCGTCCAGGGTGTGGAGCGGCAACTCCCGACCATCCGCCGCCTCATGCCCTCCGGCATCCATCTCGCCATCCTGACCAACCGGACGACGGTGATCCGTGCCGGGATCGACGATCTCGAAATCACCCTGCTCATCACGCTCGCCCTGGTCCTGATCGTGGTGGCCCTCTTCATGCGGCGCTGGGCGCCGACCCTGGCCGCGGGCGTGACCGTCCCGCTCGCGATCGCCGGAACCCTGGCGGCCATGTGGGCACTCGGTTTCTCTCTCGACAACTTCTCCCTCCTGGCGCTCACCATCGCGATCACCTTTGTGGTCGATGATGCCATCGTCATGATCGAGAACATCGTGGCCCACCATGAACGGGGTATGCCGGTCTTCGAGGCCAGCCTGCGCGGAGCCCGGCAGATCGGCTTTACGGTGCTTTCGATCACGACCTCGCTCATGGTGGTCTTTCTCCCGCTGGCGCTTTTGGGCGGGATTGTGGGCGGACTTTTCCATGAGTTCTCCGTGACCCTGATCGTGGCCATCGGCATTTCCGGCCTGGCCTCGCTCACGGTGACTCCCATGATCTGTGCACACCTCATGAAGGATCCGCCCCCTCCCACGCATCCTCCCCACCGCCTGGCGGTGGCGTTCGGGGTGCTGTCCCGGAGGCTCTTTGCGGGCTATGTCCGAAGCCTGGACTGGGCACTGGCCCACCGCCGTTCGATGCTGGCCTTGTTCGGGCTCACCCTCGTGCTCACCATTTTTCTCTACATCCGCATTCCCAAGACCTTCCTGCCGGAGGAAGATACCGGGATCGTCATGGGACAGACACTGGCCGCGCCGAACGTGTCCTTCCGCCGGATGAAAAAGCTCCAGAACGAGGTGGTGCAGATCATCCGGAAAGATCCGGCGGTGGCCACGATCAGCTCGAGAGTGGGTGTCACGAACGGCTTTTCCACAGCCAACCGGGGCTCGATGTTTATCGGGCTCAAGCCGCTGTCGGAACGGCACCAGTCCGGAAAGCAGGTGATTCTGGCGCTGGAACACCGGCTCTCCCGCATTCCCGGTGTCCGGGTGTTCCTGCATATCGCGGGCGATTTCTTCTTCGGTGGCCAGAACAACGGCGGATCCTACAGTTTTTCCGTTCTGGATCCCTCGCTTTCGGCCTTGAACCGTTCGACCGAACGGATCGTGGCGCGCCTGAAGAAGGTCCCGGTCATCAATACGGTCTCCTCGAGCCTGAACCGGGCCCAGACCGAGATCCTGGTCCGGATCAACCGGACCCGGGCCGCCCGCCTGGGCGTTTCCGTGGCGGCGATCGATGCCGCGCTCGGCGAAGCCTTCGGCCAACGGCCGATCTCGCGGATCTATCGGGCCCAGAACCAGTATGAGGTCATCCTGACCGTGGGGGCGAGCCGGGCCCGTTCGCCCGTGGACCTGGACCGGATCTTTGTCTCCGGTACCAGGGGGCCCGTCCCCCTGCTTCAGGTGGCGAGACTCACCCGCTCGAAAGTGCCCCTGCAGGTGGTCCATTTCGATGGAGTCCCGGAAAACACCATCAGTTTCAACGTCAGGCCGGGAGTCGGTCTGGGGCCTGCCATTTCGACGGTGGAGCGTGACATCGGACGGATGCGTCTGCCCGGCGGACTGCGCATCCGTTTCGGGGGCAATGCCAAGTATTTTCTCCGGTCGCTCGAGGAGGAACCGCTCCTGATCCTGGCCGCGCTCCTCGGGATCTACATCGTCCTCGGGGTCCTCTACGAGAGCCTGTCCCAACCGCTCACGATCCTGTCCACGCTCCCCTCGGCCGGTGTCGGGGCACTTCTGGCCTTTGAACTGACGGGTACGCCGATGTCGGTGATCGGGATCATCGGCATCTTCCTGCTCATGGGCATTGTCAAGAAGAACGGCATCATGCTGGTCGACTTCGCCTTGGAGACCGAGCGGGTCCGGGGGCTTCCTCCCCAGGAGGCCATCCGGGAGGCCTGTCTGGTCCGTTTCCGCCCGATCATGATGACAACCCTTGCGGCCATCCTCGGGGCTTTGCCCCTCGCGCTTTCGGTCGGCACCGGCTACCAGACCCGGCGTCCGCTCGGCATCGCCGTGATCGGCGGGCTCCTCGTGAGCCAGGCCCTCACGCTCTACACCACGCCCGTGATCTACCTGGCGCTCACCGGCTTTGGCAAGCGGCGCGCCCGGTCCATCGCGGTTTTTTCGACCTCGTGAGTTTCGGCCTGGCTTGGAGTTGCTACCTGTCCGGAACTGATTTCCCTTGGCATTCAAGTTTTTTCGTGGAAATCCGGTGGTCGCGTTCTGACCACACCGCCCGTTGATCGATCCGGTCCAGTCCGGTCCAGTGCTTGTCGCTGGAGCGGGTTCGATTGGGTCGTCACCGTGAAGGTCGGGGCATCGCCTCGGCGGAGGTAGGGCAGGTGTTGCGCACGAGTGTGGCGAGCTCCGCAAGAAGTGTCGGGAAGCTGTGGATCGGGGTGCCGTCCTCGTGGCATCGCCGCGTGATCCTGGCTTGGGCTCCTGCCCGAGCGTTCTGTCGGCGCCACCGGGTCACGGGTGGCTGGGGCCGCTTGATCCTCGTCGGCTATGTCAGAACCTGCTTTTGTGCCCGGCAGGGCCACCTGCCCATGCTCGGGTGGGATTCTTGCCATTACTCATTATGTTGAGTAAAAATACTCAACGCGATGAGCACAGTACCACTCCCCTACCGCCGCCCCCAGGGCGTCGAACTGGCCCACCGGTTGGCCGAGCCGCGGCGCTTCATCTAGGTCGTGGCGGGTCCGCGACAGGCGGGCAAGTCCACGCTGGTCCAGCAGGTCATCGAGACCCTGGACGTGCCGGTGCGCTACACCAGCGCCGACAAACCGACGTTGCGTGGCACCGATTGGATTGCCCAGCAGTGGGAGGCAGCCCGTCTGGCCACGAGGGAGGCCGGCGGGCGCGGTGCGGTGCTGGTGCTGGATGAGATCCAGAAGATTTCCAGTTGGCCGGAGACGGTCAAGCGCCTGTGGGATGAAGACACGCGCAAGCGCTGCCCGCTCAAAGTGGTGACGCTGGGTTCGGCGCCGCTGCTGATCACCCGAGGTTTGACCGAGAGCCTGGCCGGGCGCTTCGAGCTGCTGCGCCTGCCGCATTGGTCATTCGCGGAGATGCATGCAGCCTTTGGCTTCGAGCTCGATCATTACCTCTACTTCGGCGGCTATCCGGGCGCGGCGCCGCTTGCCACAGCGTCGCAACGCTGGCGTCGATATATTGCCGACAGCCTGATCGAAACCTCCATCGCGCGCGATGTGCTGCTGCTTTCGCGGGTGGACAAGCCCGCCTTGCTGCGGCGCCTGTTCGAGCTCGCCTGCCGGTATTCCGGTCAGATCCTCTCCTACACCAAGATGATCGGCCAGTTACAGGATGCAGGCAATACGACGACGCTGGCGCATTATCTGGAGCTTCTGGCCAGCGCGGGCATGGTGTGCGGATTGCAGAAATACGCGGGCGGCGCCGCGCGCAGCCGGGGTTCCAGCCCCAAGCTGCAGGTGCTGAACACGGCGCTCATGACGGCGATGAGCGGGCTTTCCCCGGATGAAGCCAGGGCCGATCGCGCGTTCTGGGGACGGCTCGTCGAATCCGCGGTGGGCGCGCACCTGACCAACGCGGCGCTGACGGGCGAGTGCGAGGTGTTCTACTGGCGGGAACGGAACCAGGAGGTGGACTTCGTCGTGCGCGCGGGACGGCGGCTCGTCGCCATCGAGGTCAAGAGCGGGCGCAAGCGCGAAGTACCGGCGGGCATGGCGGCGTTCACACGGGCGTTCAAGGTGAAGCGTTCGCTGCTCATTGGCGGCGACGGAATCCCGATCGAAGAATTTCTCTCGCGACCGGTGCAGGGCTGGATCGAAGCATGAGCGCGCTCACCGAATCCGCCGTCGAAGACGCCGCGTTGGCGTGGCTGATCACGAGAATCCTCTTGACACAGGGCCGCCCACCGCCTTCAGCCAGCCGAAGGCTACCTCTATGCGTTTGCGCACCTTCAACGAGGACGGGTAACCGGCGTGCCGCGTCGTACGGCCATCGATCGCCGAGCCAGTCTTCTTCCTCACCACATAGGGCGTCACGCCCAGCTTGCGGCAGCCGGAAACGAAGTCCTGCGTGTCGTAGCCCTTGTCCGCGCCGACCGTTGCACCGTGCCTGGCGTGCTTCGCCAACCGCTCGGCTTTGCATTCGCTTCAGTCGTGGCAATATCGACCACCGGCCCATTGCGGTTCTCCATCGGAAGGTGGCTCATCTGGCACAACCGGGAGGCCGTGCCTCCGGATTGCTTGGACAGCCGGGCATCCGGATCCGTCGTCGCCCTTGGGCCGGAAGCTCTTGTGCGAAGCCCAGGCGTCGATCAGCGTGCCGTCGACGCTGAAGTGTTCGCTGCGGGTCAGCCGCTTCCAGTCCGCCAGAGCCTTGACCCGTTCGAAGAATACCCGGGCCGGACCGACAAACCAGCGATACAGCAGGTTGTAGTCGATGCTCTCGGCCAACAACAGACGCTCGGAGCGGATGGTGAACAGAATCTGCAGCAGCATCGCCTTCAGCAACCGCTCCGGTGGTACCGACGGCCGGCCCGTCCTCGCATTGACCCATTCCAATTCCCGGTCCATCGTCGCCAACAACGTGTCGACCAGAAGGCGCAGCTTGCGCAGCGGGTGATTGCCCGGAATGCGCGCCTCCAGGCTCACGTAGGAGAACATCGCACCTGGGTTACTCGTAGTCCTCGCATCTGGGATTTCACTCCGATCGCCGGGGTGGCTCTATTTTACCAACCCGCCCGTGTCGGCAGAGCTTTTCAACGGTCTGTGAAGCCCCTGCTCGAGCAAATCCCGGGGCAGCACAACAAGATCGAGTTCTCGGATCCTGCTCTCTTTCCTCTCCTCGGCCCGCGGTTCGCACAACAGCGAGGCAGGGCGTTTCATACTCTCCTCGAACGGCTCGCGGTCATGCCGCGTAGCGAACGATTTCCAGCTCCGCCGAAGCGTCAACGCCTTGGAGCCTCTCTTCCACGCGCGCCATGACCGCGTCTTCGAGTAAATATTCTCCGCACTGGCCGCACTGGAACACCGGCAGGTCCTGGACGATGATGATACGGTTTGGGGCGAGCTTGAACGGCAGGTCCGATGTCGTTGCCGTCATTTCGCCTCCACAGACGTGACATTTCATGGCTTTCCCCTCCGCAGGAAACCAGCCTCCCATTCCGAGGGTTCGGGCCGGTATGCAGGGATGACTCGTACCGTATCGCCTTCCGTATCTATGGCAATCAGGATATGAATCGCTTTCCCATTGTGCCCGGCATAGATCAGATAGCTGGGCAAGGAACGGGAGACCTGGCTCTGCGGATAGTATTCGACAATCCGGTAGCTGTCGACGCTCTCCGTCACCATGCGCCGGATGATGTCTCTTTGCCGTAGCCGCATGTTGACATGATCTGTCCACAGCATCTATGGAGGAGGAGAGGCCGAACAGCAAGACGGCTGCCCTGGAAAAGCGCGAAAAGACTCTTCGATAGAGGAAGCACGACATGGAGGGAGGGTCTTGCGGATCAAGCGTGCCACCCGTTCTTCGCTGATCCAGCAAGGGCGCCCTCCCAGGGCGCACCTCATCGTACAGTCCCTGAAGGCGATCGCGCAGGAAGCGACGACGCCCTTTGCCGACCGTGGTCTCGGTTAGGTGCAGCCGCCCGCCACCGCGTGGTTGGACGCCCCGTGCGCACACGCCAAGACGGTGCGCGAACGCTCGGCGTGCGTTCGGCCTCACTCAACGTCAGTTCCGCCTTCGGTCGACCTTTGGCCATCGGTATCTCCCGGGGTGGAAGATCCCGCAAGGCAGAGCATTGCACATGTCATGTGTGAATGGGACTAGCGGGGGGCTCGGTAACCGCCCGGAACTCCGTGCGGGGAGAGAACGAGTTGCCAGAGCTGGAGTTTCCTGAGCTTGAACTCGGCCGCACTGGACAGGAGGTAGAGGCGCCACATGCGATGGAAACGGGGGTCGTGCTGACGGGCCAGATCCGGCCAGGCGGCCTCGAAACGCTGGTGCCAGGCCCGCAGGGTTTTTTCGTAGTCGGCCCCGAAGTTGTGCCAGTCCTCGAGAACGAAAAGGCCTTCGAAGGCCCGGGTGATCTGGGCGGCCGAAGGGACCAGGCTGTTCGGAAAGATGTAGCGCTCGATCCAGGGATCCGTCCGGGCCCGTGAACGGTTGCCACCGATCGAGTGCAGGAGGAACAGGCCGTCCGGGCGCAGGACCCGGCGGACCGTTTGAAAGAAACGGCGGTAGTTTTTTGCGCCCACGTGTTCGAACATGCCGACCGAAACGACGCGGTCGTAGGATCCCTCGAGCTCGCGATAGTCCATGAGGTCAAAACGAAGGGGTCGACCCTCCGTCTGTTTGCACGCGTAATCGTATTGGTCCCTGGAGACCGTGATGCCGTGCACGCTCACGCCGAAGCGGTCGGCCGCATAGCGGGCGAGTCCGCCGAAACCGCAACCGATGTCGAGGAGGTGGAGCCCGGGCCTGAGATCAAGCTTCCGGCAGATGAGGTCGCATTTGGCTTCCTGGGCCTCCTC
>JAKATI010000060.1 GCA_021828045.1 Pseudomonadota bacterium
GCATGCAAAGTGGCTCAAGACTGCGGATCAGGTTTCATGGCGCCGCCCGTTACCCTCCCTCAACATACTGCTGACATCACACACGTGGCGACAGGATCATAACGGTTACAGTCACCAGGGACCAGGGTTTATTGACAATATCCTCAATCGGCGGCATCGTTATGTTCGTGCTTATCTGCCGCCTGATGCCAATACGCTGCTAGCCATAACACGGCATGCCCTGGCAAGCCGGCATCGGATCAATCTCATTATTTCTGGGAAACAACCGATGCCACTCTGGTTGAATATCGATGATGCTGTTCGACATGCGGCGGAAGGGCTCGGTCGCTGGTCTTGGGCCGAAGGAGCGGGAGCCGAACACCCGGCATTCGTCTTGGCCTGTGCTGGTGATGTTCCAACCCTTGAGGTGCTCGCCGCGGCAGATCTTCTGAGGAAACAAATTCCCGATTTACCCTTCCGGTTAGTGAATGTAACCAATCTTCTTACACTTGCAACGCCGGATGAACATCCCGACGGGATTCCCAATAGCCTTTTTGAAGAAATTTTCACGGCGGACCGTCCTGTTCTCTTTGCATTCCACGGCTATCCACATGTGATCACAGGGCTTGTCGGAAATCGCTCTCGCCCGGAGCGCTTCCACGTGCAGGGCTATCAGGAAGAGGGCACGACAACGACGCCTTTCGATATGGTTGTGGCCAACCGGATGAGCCGGTATCATCTCCTTCTCCAGGGACTGGATCTGGCTTCATGGGGAAACAAGGAGGCCGAAGATCTACGGGCGATGTGTCAGAAGGCTCTCAACGATCATCAACTCTACATCACAACGCACTTCGAGGACCTTCCCGAAGTACGAAGCTGGCATTGGTCACAGTCCTAGAACTCTTCCCTGAGCTTGAGACAGTTCATCAGGAAGAGGGGGGCTGCAGGTCTTTCCTCTGAGCGTATCCATATGATTCGTTTATCCTGCCATGGTGCAGCCCGCCAAGTAACGGGTTCTTGCCATCTTCTCGAGACCGATCATGCGCGTGTTCTTATCGACTGTGGCTTCTTCCAAGGGGGACGGGAAATTGAAGAGGAAAATACCCAGGATTTTGGTTTTGATCCTCGTGCAATCGATGCCGTTCTTCTCACCCATGCTCACCTTGATCATTGCGGACGGCTTCCACTCCTTACAAAGCAGGGTTTCTCGGGTCGTATCATCTCGACATCAGCCACCCACGAACTCACACGTCTTGTTCTCATGGATTCCGCAGGCCTTCAAAAGGAAAACGCCCTGCACCACGCTCGCCATGCCCGTCCCGGAACATCCACTCCAGCTGTTCTCTACAGTGAGGCTGATGTCCTACGGGTGATGCAGCTGTTCGACAAACCCATTGAATATGGTGAGCAAAGAACCGTTGCACCCGGGATCCGTGTTCAGTTCATCAACGCCGGACATATCCTGGGATCAGCATCCATCTTTATCGAGATTGAGGCTGCGAAGGGCGCTACCAGCATTCTCTTTTCGGGAGATATCGGGGGGCCGGATCGCCCGCTTCTGGCCGATGCTGATCCGCCACCGGCCGAGCCTACCTACGTGGTCATGGAAACAACTTACGGTGATCGTGACCATCGTGCGTGGGAACCCTCAATCGATGAGCTCATCCAGGCGGTGGGTCGCACGTCGGAGACACGAGGCAAGACACTGATCCCCACTTTTGCCCTTGAGCGAGCCCAAGAGCTCCTTTATGTCCTTTCGGAAAATTTTGACCAGGGTCGGCTCGATCGTAGTCTTCCCATTTACCTCGACTCACCGATGGCCATCTCAGCTACAGAAGTATTCAAGAGGTACGTCAACGGGCTTCGACCGGAGGCAGCCAAAGCCATCAATGGGAAAAGCCCTTTTGATCGTCCCAATATCTATTACACAAAAGATGTGTCAGCATCCAAGGCGATCAATGACCTTTCCGGACCGGCTGTGATCATGGCAGGTTCGGGAATGTGTACCGGAGGGAGGATTCGGCATCATCTTGAACGGTACCTAGGAAAGTCCTCGACCACATTGATATTTGTTGGGTATGCGAGTCAAGGGACACCCGCCCGTCATATCATCGACGGAGCAACCAGCCTGCGCATATTCGGTAGTGAAATCCCTGTACACGCTCAGGTCCATACCATCAACGGGTTTTCTGCGCATGCTGGCAGAAGCCAGCTCTTCGATTGGCTAAAGCGTTGTGGTCGGCCACGGAAAGTTTTTCTGGTTCATGGAGACTACGAAAGAGGGATGAAAGCATTTGCTGAACTGTTGACGGAAACGAAAGAGCTTGAATGGTACATGCCGCGGGATGGTGAGACCCTGGTCCTCAACGAGGAAGCACACTGAAACCATCCTGTTTTCGTCATCCGCAACTTTCAAGCACGGGAACGGCGATCACGGATGATCGGATCGCCATTGTCTTCATGCGATCGAAAACGCGGAAAAGATGAAAGGCTTCGAAAAATCGAGAACCATGGCAAGGACTGCACTGGCCGCGAGAATCCCAAGAATCGTCGAGCAACTGATTGCAGCCATAAATACGCCGAAAGCAGCCAGGAGGCTCACACCAATGATATCGACAACGCTGGCGAAAATCATCCACAAAGTGGGTCTGATCTGCCAGATCGGTCCATCACCTCGAAGCACGTAAAGGCTAGTCTGGTTGGTAAAGACCAGTATGAGGAAAACCACAGTTTCGAGCTGGGCATCGTTCAAGCCACGGCTCGCTGCCCATAGGTAGATCGCAACTGAAACCAGTAGTGACAGTGCCGCAAAACAGGTTGCCGAACCCATGAGCTGGGGAACTTCCCATCGTTGGGGTTTCGATGAAGGACGAACACGGTCGGTTGCAATGCTCATCGTGGCGAAGTCATTGGCAAAAATCATGATGACAATCAGGGTCGAGGTTAACAGGAATCGTCCGGTAAGCAGAACGCCAGCTGCCAGGAACACGACGACAACCAGTACGCGCAGGATCTTGTTGAGCGTGTAAGTCAGCATTCTCCTATGAATGTCTCGTCCGGCCGAAACAACCGCAATGACTCCGGCCAGACCGTTCTCCGTCAGGACGACACCGGCCGCCGCTTTGGCCACATCGGTTGCCGTGGAAACAGCAATCCCGAGCTCTGCCTGCCGGAGTGCCGGGGCATCATTGACCCCATCTCCTGTCATTCCTGTTACATGTCCCGTCTTCTGCAACGCCTTGACAATCAAATGCTTCTCCTGAGGAAGAACACGGGCAAAGAGATCACAGTCTTCAACCTCATGGATTTCCTGACCCTGAATATGGCAAACATGGGTTCCTAAACCAAGATGGCTGCCAATCACCCGGGCGGTCTCGAGAGCGTCACCCGTCGCCATCCGCACGCGGATTCCCATCATCCTCAGGTGACGAATCAGTTTGGGGGCATCCGGACGAATCGGGTCAGCCAGTCCCACGAGCCCGATCAGCTTGAGATCATTTTCTGTTCCAGATGCGATTGCAAGCACACGAGCTCCTTGGCGCGCCAAGTCCCGTTCGGCTTGCTGCATGGCATCCTCTGCCATCACGTCGAGGTGGCACATAGGCGCAATAGCTGTACTGGCACCCTTGATCGCCTGCCAACGGTGATCGCTGACATGGTAGATACCTTCGCTCCGACGTGTGCTGGGATCAAAAGGCAGGAATTCTTCAAGCGGAGGCAGATCGTGCAAGACGTTCCGCTCCTTTGCGGCATTCAGGATCACAAGATCCAGGGCATCCTGTGTTGCCGAATTGCTGGCGAGAGCTGCCGCACGCAACACATCTTCTTCCGTAGCATCTCCGAGCGGGTGGATCGCAGAGAGAACAAGTTTGTTTTGAGTCAGCGTTCCAGTCTTATCCGAGACGAGGGTATCCATCGCGGCCGCATCCTCAATCGCTGGCAGACGTGTCACAAGAACACCCTCGTGAGCGAGTTGCATGCTGCCGATTGCTGTCGCAAGCGTATAAGTTGCGGGAAGTGCCACGGGAATGGAAACCACCAGCAACATCAGAATGAAGAGAACAGTGTCGATCCATGGCAAGTGATGTGCAATGGCGTACGCGGTCACCACAGCAACCAGTACGGCATCAATGATCATCAACCAGCGCACAATGGCAAAGATCGTTCGTTGCATGTGACTTGGAGGGTTCGAGGTACGAACCAGCTCGGCCGTCTGGCCAAAATAGGTTTGAGAGCCGGTGGCTGACACTTTTCCCGTAGCTTCACCCTGCAGAACGACCGATCCCGTGTACGCCACCTTCCCGGCAGCGGCATCAATTGGAAGCGATTCTCCCGTGAGAGCCGCCTGATCAAGGCTCAACTGACCATCCAGCACATCAAAGTCCGCTGGAACGATATCCCCCGCACGGACATGAACAATATCATCGGGGACAATCGCCTCGGCTGCCATTGTTTGCCACTGTCCATCTCTCAGGACACGCGCATTGACGTGAAGGCGGTTCTTGAGAAGTGCAAGGGCATCTTGGGCCCGATGTTCTTGGACAAAAGCAATCAGAGCGTTGAAGAGGAGGAGGACCGTGATGATCAGTGCCTCGATCCCCCGGTTCAGTCCGAGCTGGATGGCAATAACTGTTTCCAGCATCCAGGGAACAGGTCCCCAGAACCTCTTGCCCAGCTGCTTCCAGAGGGGTATGGGTTTGTCCTGAACACTGTTGGGACCGTATTGACGAAGTCGAGCTGCAGCTTCCTTGCCCGTTAGGCCATCGCGTGATGTCACACCGGAGGGAGTATCGGATTGTTGTGAATCGTTTTTCGGTGGCTGTTCGGAAGGCACGACAATTCCTGGAGACATTGCACACTGCTGCTGAATATTCTACTGCTGCACTGATTTCTAGACACTTGCCGTACGGACATCAGGAGTTCAGAGGAGTTAAGGTTGAACGCACTAGGATGAATCTGTATAGCCTGGATTCAACAGGTCGTTGCAACATGATCCTGCCGGATCCATCACAACTGTTCGTTGAAGGCCTCGGCTGGTGTACGCCAGCAGAGCGTCACCCGGGCCGTGTATTGAGCGCAGGAGCCACAGCCGCAAGATCGGTGCTGCTGTGCATGCTCGGATCGGTTCCTCGTGGAAAGGATTGGCGTAGCAAGCCGTTCGTGTTCACGTTCGCGCCACACTGCCAGGAACTTCGTGAATCGCAGAAGGACGACCAACATGCAGGAGCGTCCCAATGAGGAGATCCGTCGCCGAGAGCGGGGCCTTCAGATCTTCCCGAATGATGAATCGGCTCTTCGACTCATCGGGGCCTTGCTGGCCGATCGGAACGAGGTGTGGCTGGAGAGAAAGTATCTGGACATGACCGAGTTCATGGAGTGGGTGGCCAGTCGGGTGAAACACGTGGGGGCCCAATCTGGCCGTCCTTCCCACTCCTGTGGAGGGCCTCGTCCCGTGACCGGACCGGGAAGTTTTTGACTTGAGCGCCCTCAAACACCACCCCTTTGAGAGCGTAGAGCGTACACCTTTCATGGCATATCAGGACCATGGTGCGCTTCAAGTCTGCGTCCCAAACCCTTGAGACGGTAACGCCAAGTCACAAAAAGACCCAGGAGGGTTGTCACAAAAAGAAACAGGAAAACACTCTCGACCCCGTTATCCTGCTGGAGCAATGGAATGAGAAAAACGCCCAGTGTGGCTCCAATCTTGGCCAATGAAGCAGAGAAACCCGAACCCGTACCTCGGATGTTGGTTGGATAGAGTTCAGCCGGAAGGAGGTAGGTCGTACTGTTGGGGCCCATGTTCATGCTCAGATTAAACAGCATGAATCCCGAGACGATTACCAAGATGCGAACCGATGTCATTGCAAAAAGCTGTGCGGCCATCAGGAAGAGAAGGCCGACCAGCATGCCTGAAAAGCCAATCATCTGCATTCGAATCGCCCCGAGTCTGGGTATGGTGTACCAACCAGCAACAAAGCCGATGAGCAAAGACGAGTCGATCACGGCACTACGAGCAACGAGTAGAGCAAGGCTCCCGGTCCCATCGCTAGCCGCTCTTCCGGACAAATGCAATGCAAGAAGAAGAACGGCAGTAAAAAGTCCCACACCATAAGCAGCCACGTCGAGCAGGATCCATGGGATTGTTGCGAGATACATCCGCTTTCTGTAAGCGGTATCGAAGAGGGTTCGAAACCCCAATGGATGATTTGTGAATAGAGGCTTGACAACCCTGTGGACCTTTTTTCCCAGGCGTTCGGCAATAGCATCAAGCTCAATATCCCGGCCTCGAACCAACCAGCGGATGGAGCGTGCTGCCTCACGATTGCGTCCATGAGCCATGAGCCAACGGGGGCTTTCTGGGATGGCAGATCGAAGAAGAAAAAAAATGAGACCTGCAACCGCATCGCCTACAAAGAAAAAGCGCCAAATCGATGTGCCATGGACCAATTTGAGGAGCGTATAGGTCAAAGCGGCACCCAGCAACATTCCCACTGATTGGAGTGCGATGGCAGCAACCATGGTGCGGCTCCGGCTTTGTGTCGGCATGCATTCCGCAATTGCACTTCCCCCCACTGGGAAATCCATGCCGATTGCCATTCCTATCAACAATTGCCCACTGATCACCAGATCCTTTTCTGATGTCGCGGCACAGATGACCGCAGCTATCAGAAACACGATGGCGTTGATCCGGAGCATCACTCTTCGTCCCCAAGCATCAGATAATCGCCCTCCGAGTGCTGCTCCCACAACTGCACCCAAAAGGAGGGCCGCGCTGGCTAAGGATATGTCAAAGCTGGAAAAACCGAGATCCCGGACAAACAGAGGGATGGCAATTCCCAGCATGAAGATGGAGAGGCCATCAAGGAGCAGCCCCCCCGATGCGGCAAACCAAAGAATCCTGTGGGTTGTTTGCACTGGGGTCTCATCCAGGATCTGAATCATCCTGTCGTGATCCGGATCAGTCGATGAGCCGTTAGTGGTATGTGATATTTGCTCGCTTTCCAGGTTGGGTCCCTATACTGCTGTGAATCGGATGGGAGAGAGCCACCGCTTCCATCCGGTCAATTCATGATGCCACTCGTCAATCAACCCAAGAAGTAGAAGCGATGGCTGGTATCGATACTACCGTAGGTAGAAACCTGTTGCCCGGGCCCCTCAAGGGACAGGATCGGGCTGGCCAAGCTGGTCGAATCCGTCTTGAAGCAGATCCTCGAAGCCCGAGTAACAGACGCTCTGGGAGTCGAACGTTGCGAGCGCAACGAGGATCGGGGCGACTACCGCAACAGGTTTCGCCCTCCCGGGCCCTCTTACCCGCATGCCGGTCCGATTTCGGGTGCCCCAGACCCGCGAAAGAGGCTTCTCGACAGAGATTCAGGCGTCATCACATGAATAACTTATTGTCAAATGCGAAGATATCGGACCCCCTGAACTGCTCGGAACTATATTATGGCGTCCCCAACGGGATTCGAACCCGTGTTACGGCCTTGAAAGGGCCGTGTCCTAGGCCTCTAGACGATGGGGACGAAACTCCGGGGGTAGATGTGACGTGGTGGAGCCAGCCGGGATCGAACCGGCGACCTCTTGCATGCCATGCAAGCGCTCTCCCAGCTGAGCTATGGCCCCCCAAACCGTTCATTTTCAAGGCATCCGAGGCCTCCTGTCAAGCTTCGAGGGCTCGCCCTTTACCGCGCAGCAAGTCCAGCCTGTCGGGCGTGGGCCCGGTCCAGACGGGCGAGCGACCGTTCCTTTCCCAAGACGGCCAGGGTCTGGTCAATCGGTGGCGAGACGGTATTCCCGGTGAGCGCCACACGGATCGGTTGGGCCACCTGCCCCAGCTTCAGACCTTCCGTCTGTGCAATCTCGGTCAGGATGTGATGGAGGGCTTCTGGTGTCCACTCCAACTGGGCGGCGAGTCGTTTTTGGACGACCTCGAGCAAGTGCTCCTGGCCGGATCCGAGATGCTCCCGCCAGGCTTTTTCATCATAGGCTTCCGGTTCCCGGTAAAACACCAGGCATGATTCGGCCATCTCCGTCAACGTCCGGCTACGCCCCTGCAGGAGGGGGATAACGGAACCGAGTACGGGGCTCACCCACTCCGTGAGCCCGACGCTGGGCAGGAGCGATTCCAGGGCGGGCTGGAGTTTCTCGACCGGCAGGGTCTTGAGGTAGTGCTGGTTGAGCCAGGTGAGCTTGTCCCGGTTGAAAATCGCGGGGGACCGGCTGATGGCGGTCAGGTCGAAGTACTGGACCATCTCCTCCATCGAGAAGATCTCCTGGTCCCCGTGCGACCATCCAAGCCGGACCAGGTAGTTGACCATGGCTTCCGGCAGGAAACCGTCCAGCCGGTACTGTTCGACACTCACGGCTCCGTGACGCTTGGAAAGCCGGGACCCGTCCGGTCCGAGGATCATGGGCAGGTGTGCAAACTCCGGCAGGGGAAAGCCAAGCGCGTGATAGATGTGGATCTGACGGGGTGTATTGTTGATGTGGTCGTCCCCCCGGATCACATGGGTGATTCCCATGTCATGATCATCGACCACCACCCCGAAATTGTAGGTCGGGGTTCCATCGGATCGCAGGATGACGAGGTCATCCAGCTCCGCGTTCTCAAAACCGATGGCTCCCCGGACGTGGTCGGCAAAACCCACCTTTCCCTCTTGCGGGGTCCGGAACCGGACCACCGGTGCAACGCCGGGACGGACTCCGGAAAAATCCCGGCAGTGCCCGTCATAACGGGGTTTTTCGCCCCGATGGACCTGTTCGTTCCTTCGTACTTCCAACTCCTCTGGAGTGCAGTAGCAGCGATAGGCATTCCCTTGCCGGATCAGGGCATCGG
>JAKATI010000061.1 GCA_021828045.1 Pseudomonadota bacterium
CTTGATGCCAGTCGATCGTGAGCCTCCGGAGAGCCGGCTTTTTCCTGGCGCCGGGTTGGGGGACTGCGGGGTGCCGGACGGGAGGGTGGTGAGGATGGCTGCCCCGGATCGCGAGCGGGGAGGGGATCGAGGGGTTGAGCGTCATGGCATAGAGTCCATCCGCGTCGACCACGGCAAAATTCATGCCCGTGGCGCTGAGCGCCGGATTGGTATGACGCGCCGAGACAAAATAGAGGTAACGCCCGGCGGGATCGAAAACCGGATCGCTGTCCGCGGCATATCCTCGTGTGAGCGGGTGCACGTGGTTGTCCGTCAGGTGATCCAGCCAGATGACGCCCAGGCCATTCCGGCTGGCCCGGCTGTAGGCCAGCCATTGTGAGTCCGGCGACCAGGAATAGTCGTGGATCCATCCATAGCGATCCTGGGTGATCCGCACGAGCTTTCGGGTGTCCACATTGACCCGCCAGAGGCGCCTCGCACTGTCGGCAAAGGCGATCCAGCGGCTGTTCGGGGACCAGAGCGGCCCGTAGACGTGGGCGATCTTGAAACGGGTGAGGATCCGGACCCGGTGCGGATAGTGGAGTGAACGGATCGCGATTTCGCTGTGACCCGTCTGGTCGGTGACGTAGGCCACCCATTTCGCGTTCGGCGATGCGACCGGCATGGTCAGGTCGAAGCGGGAAGTGGGGTCCAGGTTTTCCGTGGTGCCGTGGTGCAAGGGGACCCGGAACAGGTTGCCACGGGCGCCGAAGAAGGCGACCCGGCCGCTGCCCGACAGGCTGTAGCTCTGGATCGACTTCCATGCCTTGATCCACACCGGGTGGCGGCGGACGCCGTCCAGGGGGAGACGGACATGCACCCGGACGAGCCGGTGGGTGGGCAGCTCGTAGCAGTAGAGATGGCCTCCGTCCTGGAAGACGATTCCTGTGTTGCCGAGGCTCGGCCAGTCGATGTCATAGCGGCGGAAGAAGGTCAACTGTCGCTTGTGTCCCGTGGCCAGGTTGTCGGACCAGAGGTTGAGCACGCCGGTGGGACCGCGGTCGGACGCATAGTAAATATGGTGGTGTCCCCACATGGGAAAAGTCGACGTGCCCGGCCAGCGGGTGATGGCACGGATCCGGCCGCTCCGGAAGTGGTAGATCCAGATTTTCTGGGCCCAGCCGCCCCGGTAGTGCTTGCGGTGAAAGCTCTGGTTGCGATAGAGCTTGTTATAGGCCACCCGGCGTCCGTGGGGGCTCAGGGCCAAAGGTCCGCTCCACGGCAAGGGAAGAGGACGGGCCAGGCCTCCCGTCACCGGTACCGTGAAAGCCTTGAGATATTCGGGACTGGTGCTGTCGCGACGGGACAGAAAGATGACCTGATGGCTGTCGGGGGTCCAGCCGACGACCAGTCCGGGACGGTAGGTCAGACGGCGGGCATAGCCCCCTCGTGCCGGAATCAGGTAGACATCCGCACTGCCTTCATACCAGCCAGTGAAGGCGATCCAGCGTCCGTTGGGGGAAAACAAGGGATGGCTGTCATAGCCTGAATCCGCCGTGAGCCGGATGGCGGTCCCGCCATGGAGGTTGACCTCCCACAGGTTGCCCGCCGCCTCAAAGACGATGCTCTGGTTATGGAGGGTGGGGAAACGGATCAGGGCCCGGATGGCCCCGAAAGCGGGGAGGCTGAGCCATGCGCAGGCCAGGGCGAGAGCCACCGGTCTCAAACAACGGAGAGGGCTGGACATGTGCGGATCTCCAGGAAGATCGCCCTATTTTAATCGGGAAAGGGCTCCCACCCCGACCTCTTGGGCGATCCGGTTCCGGAGCCGGGAGAGCGCCGCAGGGGTGGGTCATGGGCTTTCCCCGGGTGATGGACAAGGGGAGCCTCACCGGTCCAGAATAACAGCACTGTTTTTCCTTCTCCGAGATCTTGACTCTCCCCACGACCCAGAGGATTGCCCCCGTGAAAAGACCGCTTCTTGTCCTGACCGGTGCCCTGTGTGTGGCCCTGGCTTCCTGTGCCACCGAACATCCGGCTCCTCCCAAGCCGAAACCGGCGCCCCACGTGACCCAGACGATGCCCAGCTCGTCGACCAGCCTGCGGGCGGCTCAGGCTCTCGCGGCGCGGCGGCGACGCCAGGCGGCCTTCCGGGCCTGGATGAAGAGCCATCCCGGCCTGGCCTACCGGTCGGTCTATTTCGACTTCAACCGCTCCCGCGTCCACAACCAGTACGAAAAAATGCTCAAGGCACAGGCCCAGTACCTGTTTGCGCATGCCCGGGCAGTGGTCCGGCTGGAAGGCAACTGCGATGAACGGGGTACGGTCGGCTACAATCTGGCACTGGGCCAGAAACGGGCCCATGCCGTGGCCGAACTGCTCGAATCCCTGGGGACCAACCCGGCCCAGATCGAAATGGTGAGCTACGGCAAGCAGCGCCCCGTGGCTCAGAGCAACAACCCAGCCGCTTGGGCCGTGAACCGCCGCGTGGACATCGTCTATATGCGTCGGCCACCCAAGGGATGCGTGCCGGTCCTGCCGGCCCGGGACCGGTCAAAGTCCCGCCACTGGCGGATGCGCCAGCTCAGGCGCCTCAAGAATCGTCTGTGTCAGGGCGCCACTTTTTCGAAGTAAGTGATTCGCAAAGCAGGGAAAGCCCGCACGGCGGTTGTCAGGACGGGGGAGGGGCAGCCCGGATACCGGGTACCTCCTCCACCGTCCGGATGAGGGGTTTGTCCCAGCCCGGATGAACGAGGAGCTCTCCCCGCATGCGGTGGAGCCCGTCCGGGGAAAAGTCGAATTCGTAACGCCGAACGAGGGTCCAGCCGCGGCCCGTGCGGCTCAGGCGAAGCGATTTCAAGCTCACGGTCTCGTCGAGGAACTGCCAGCCCATTTCCTCGCAATACTGGCGACCGAATGCCGCAAGGGCCGCCTTGCGATCGGTTTGGCCGATCACCGAAAGCGTGACGGCTGCGCCCACGGCGAGCCCGATCAAGCCCAGAAGGGTCATCCGGAGTTCCTGCTTTCGTCTCGGTCCAAGGCTAGCACAGGCCCGCGTCGGGAGAACAGCTACGGGCCGACTTCGTAGGCCGTATCCGGACCCGCATGCAGGTCCTGGGTGATGGCCGTGAATACGGCCTGGGTATGATCCCGGTCCAGGCTGTTCCACAGGGCGAATGCCAGAATGACGAGGCTCCAGGCGGCCACGAGCAGGCTGCAGTCCAGAAAGCTCAGGCGGTTGATTCCTCCGAGGCGCGCCGGTCCGAGCCAGGTGAGCAACCAGAGTCCGCCGAAATAGGGAACCAGCCACAGGGCGTGGAAAGCGTTCAGGACCGGGACGGGCCGGCGGCGGCCGTATTTCTGGAATGCATAGTAAATCATGTAGATCGTAAACAGGCCCAGGAGGATCCCGAAGACGTAGCTATCGGTCTTGAGTCCGGTCCAGACAATGATCCAGTTGGCGACGATGAAGGCAAGGGGGGCGATGACCCAGGCCCAACGCAAGCGGAAACGGCGTTCCAGCCCGGGGAGGCGGCTGCGCAACTGGAGGAGGACCACGGGCCCGATGCCGTAGGAGAGAACCGTGGAGGACGAAATCACGGCCACGAGTTTCTGCCAGGACGGAAAGGGGAACAGGAAGATCGCCCCGATCACGAACGTCGCGATAAGGGCCGACCAGGGGACCCCGCGGGTGCTGATCAGGGTGAGCCGGCTCGGGCCCGATCCCATTTCCCCGGTCGCCATGAGGATACGGGAGGTGGTCGTGGTGTAAATGAAGGCCGTGCCGGTGGGTGACACCACGGCATTGAGATAGATGAAATAGCTCCACCAGACCGCGCCGGCCGTGACCACGAGGGTGGCGAGGGGTCCGGCGGAACCCTTGAATCGGAGCCCGGCCCATCCGTCCTTGAGAACCAGGGCCGGATTGATCGAGCCCAGAATCGCGTATTGCAGCCCGACATAGATCAGGGTCGAGATGATGACAGAACCCACCACGGCGAATGGAATGTTGCGGCGGGGGTCCTGGGTCTCTCCGGCCAGGTCGATCGCCTGTCGGAAACCCAGGAAACTGAAAATGATCCCGGCGGTGGCCACCGAGGTGAAAAGCCCGTCCCGTGGGGTGCTCTGGAGCGCAAGGGTGAGATTGCCGGGGTGAAAGGAGAAGGAGAGGAGGACCGCGATCGTCACGATCGCGATCAGGATTTTCCACCAGGTGGCGGTGCTGTTGATCAAAAGGACCCAGCGGATGGCCAGGAAATTCATGGCCACGATGAGGGCGAGGAGCACGATCGAGACCCCGTAACCCCATTCGGTCAAAAGATGCTGGGGACCCGTGACGAGGCCGGGAAAGTAGTTGTTGGCGTAGTACAAAACCGCGAGCACTTCGACCGGCGGAACCGTCACATAGGCCAGAAACAGGATCCAGCTCCAGATGCGTCCGACCAGTTCGCCGTGGCTCAGGTGGCTCAGGTGGACCAGGACGCCGCTCTTCGGGACCAGAATGGCCAGTTCCGCAAAGACGAACGCGAGGAGCAGAACGGCAATGGCGCCGATCAGCCAGGACCCGATGCTCCAGGGACCGGCCGTTTGCATGGCCAGAAACGGTCCCAGGAGCCAGCCCGATCCGATGATCCCGGAGACACTCGAATAGAGCAGTCCGATCCGGCCCGCATCCCGTTTCAGGAGGTGCTGGGTCACGCGGTGTCCGGAACGGGGAGGATGGGGGCGATGCCGCAGGATCCCGCTCGCGCGAGGGAATCCCCTCTCCAGCGGGAAATGGCCTTCCGCTCACGGGCTTGGGAGACTCCGGACCTGCCGGGACGGGAAACCGGGTCCTTGGTTGCGGGGCGGCTCAAGGCTCCAGACATGGAAAAAACCGGAAGTCCGATTCGTTACAATAATCCTCCCTATTGTAACCACAAGATTCCCCGACCGCCGGGTTTCCGGCAGAGGGGCGGAGGCCTCCGGTGCAGCCAGAATCCGGACTGTATGTACCCGTACCCGAAGACGTGGTCGCCCGTTTCCAGGTCCTTCTCGACGAAGCGGCGCAAACCGGGATCCCGGAGTCGTCAGCCATGTCCCTGGCCACCGTTTCTCCCGCCGGTCAGCCCTCGGTCCGTACGGTCCTGCTCAAGTCCTGGAGTGCCCACGGGATCAGTTTCTATACCAACCGGAACAGTCGCAAGGCACAGCACCTCGCCTCCCATCCGCGGGCGGCGATCTGTTTTTACTGGCGACCCCTCTGGCGGCAGGTTCTCATGGAGGGGGGTGTGGAACGGCAGGCGGATCCGGAAGATGACGCCTATTGGGAGACGCGGCCCCGCGAGCACCAGTTGGGCGCCTGGAGCTCCAAGCAGTCGCAACCCCTGCCCAGCCGGGATGTGCTGGAATCGGAGTACCGGCGTTACGAGCAGCGCTTCACGGATCGCCCCGTTCCCCGTCCTCCTTTCTGGGGCGGGTTCCGTTTTCATCCCGACCTCATCGAGTTCTGGAACGGGCAGGCAGGCCGGCTCCATGAGCGGGACCGCTATAGCGTGGTTGGGGGAGCCTGGACGCACGAGCTTTACTTTCCCTGACCCTCTCTGCCTTTGGAGACCGTGTATGCCCGCCCATCTCTTCTCCCCCCTGAGGATCCGGGAAGCGCACTTCCGGAACCGGATCTTTGTCTCTCCCATGTGCCAGTATTCGGCACGGGACGGTCTGGCGCAGGCCTGGCATCTCGTGCATCTGGGATCCCGGGCCGTGGGAGGGGCGGGGCTCGTCTCGACAGAGGCCACGGCGGTCTGCCCGGAGGGACGCATCTCCCCGGGAGACACCGGGCTCTGGAATGAGGACCAGCTTCACGCCTGGTCACCGATTGCCGCCTTTGTCCGGGAACAGGGTGCCGTCCCCGCGATCCAGCTGGCCCATGCCGGACGCAAGGCATCGACCGGCATTCCCTGGCTCGGAGGCCAGCCGCTCGATCCCGATCAGGGGGGATGGCCCGTCCTCGGACCTTCCCCGCTCGCTTTCGATACCGGCTATCCAGTCCCCCACGAGCTGGATCCGGGACAAATCCGGAAGATCGTCCGTGCCTTTGCCGAAGCGGCAGGCCGCGCTCTTCAGGCCGGCTTCGGGGTGGTCGAACTCCATTTTGCCCACGGCTACCTGCTTCACGAGTTTCTTTCCCCGCTCAGCAATCGCCGGTCTGACGACTACGGTGGATCGCTCGAAAACCGCATGCGTTTTGCGCTCGAGGTGGTGGAGGCCGTCCGGGCGGTCTGGCCGTCTTCCCACCCGCTTCTGGTCCGACTCTCGGTGACCGACTGGGTACCGGGCGGCTGGGATCTCGCCTCTTCCATCACGCTCGCACGGGAACTCGGACAAAGGGGCGTGGACTTGATCGACTGCTCCAGTGGGGGCAATGTCCCGCGGGCCGAGATTCCCTTGGGTCCCGGCTACCAGACAGTCTTTGCAGAGGCGATCCGGCGTGAGACCGGTGTGCTCACGGGCGCAGTCGGACTCATCACGGAACCCGTTCAGGCGGAACATCTGCTTGGCACGGGGCAGGCGGATGTGGTTTTCCTGGCGCGGGCCGAGTTGCGTGACCCGTATTGGCCGCTCAGGGCGGCTCGTCATCTGGGGGTCGAGATCGACTGGCCTCCGCCCTACCGGCGCGGGAAATAGCGGAAATCCGGCCCCAAAGGATCCGGGGAAAAAACAGGGGCGGTCCACCTGTAAACGGGGCTGGATCGGGGAGCGACTGCGACGGGGTGAGCCTGCGGCAAGGAATCCTTCGGAGGGGAAGCCGGCGTGGGAGGTCCTGGCCCGCGTCGCAAGACTTGGATGAAACCGGCTTTCGGGAGGCGGGGAGTCCGCCCCTTGCAGCGGACCTTTGCGTCAATGGACGGCAGCGATTGCCAGTGCGCGAATCAAGGAACCAGGACGACCTTGCCCGTATTCTTGCGCGACTCGATATAGGCGTGTGCGTCGCCTGCCTGGGCGAGCGGGAAAGTCCGGTCCACATGGGGGCGTACCCACCCGGCATTTACACCATCGACCAGGGCCTTGACCCAGGTCTCGATCTTCAGTCCCTCGTGCCAGAGGTGCCCGAGATTCACCCCGAATACCGACCGGTTCCGGTTCATCAATGCCACCGGGTTGAACCACGGCATGCCCAATCCCACCCGGAGCAGTTTCAGAGGGCCGGGAAGGCTCGACTCGGTCATCGTGGAGGCACCGAATACCCCGAGCCGGCCCGTGTGGCGCAAGGCGCCATAGCTCTTCTTCCATTCCGACCCGCCCAGGGGGTCGAGGATGAGTTCCACGCCGCGCCCCTCCGTGAGCCTCGCCACCTCGCCTCTCCAATCGAGCTGGGTGTAGTCGATCGCCTCGTGAAGGCCGCGCTCCTTGAGAAAGCGATGCTTCCGGGCACTCGCCGTGCCGTAGATCGTGGCACCGATGTGGCGGGCGATGTCGATCGCCGCCAGTCCGACGCCGCTGCCGGCATTGTGGATGAGCACCGTCTCGTCCGGTTTGAGCGCGCCCATCACGACCAGCAACTGCCAGGCCGTGAGATAGTTGACCGGAATCGCCACCGCCTCTTCGAAGCTCAATCGGGCAGGCTTGGGAAAGGTCTGTGTCTCGGGCACAACCACCGTGTCGGCATAGCCGCCAAAGCGGGTCAGCGCGAAGACCTCCTTTCCGATCCAGGCGGGATCCGCCTGCGGGCCTCTCGCATCGACCCGGCCGGAGACCTCGTACCCCACCACGGCCGGAAGCCTGGGCGCATCCGGATAGAGACCCTTGCGGGCCAGGATGTCGGCAAAGTTGATGCCCGAGGCGCTGACCCGGATGCGCAACTCCCCTCCCTGCGGTTGCCGGTCGGGGGCTTCACGCAGCTGCAGCTTTTCGGGGCCTCCGGTCGTGGTGATCCAGACTTGTTTCATGGCGGCGATGCGGGCTCGGTGCCGGCTCCTCGCCCATTTTAGCCTCCTCGCCGCACCTCCGCGGAGTGAGTGGTTTCACCGGGGGCTGGTTTTCCCGCGCGGACGAGCCGGAAAGGGGATCTCGGAGGCCCGGAATTTCGCCTGGGAAGACGCAGAGGCTGGGCTGCACCCATGGTTCACGGGAAAATTGCCCCCAAGCCGGGGGACATTCCCGCCTACAGGGCGGAGCCCGCATCGTAGTCGACGGCGGTGGTCTGGTCCACACCCCGGGTAGCGGGCCAGCGGGACAACAACAGGGTTCCCAGGATGGAGACGATGAAATTGAGAAGAACGGCCACGATCGCAATGTAGACCGGGATGGATTCCCGCCCCCAGTGAAGAACCGTCACCGCGCTGGTGAACTGGTTGGCCATCATGAGGCCGGTTCCCGCAAACATGCCGAGCCCCCATCCCGCGATCAGGGCCCAGCGGTGGAACCAGCCCGTGTAGAGACCGGCCGCGATGCTGGGCAGGAGCTGGATGATCCAGATCCCGCCGAGGAGCTGGAAGTCGATCGCGTAGTGGAAGGGGATCGCAAGGACGAAAAGCAGGGCTCCGGCCTTGATCAGAAGCGAGCTCCATTTCGCGACCCGGGCTTCGGTGGCGGGCGAGGCATCCGGGTTGACGAAGGTCCGGTAGAGGTTCCGGGTGAAGAGGTTGGCGGCGGCAATCGACATGATGGCCGCCGGGACAAGTGCTCCGATCGCGATG
>JAKATI010000062.1 GCA_021828045.1 Pseudomonadota bacterium
CCGATCTGTTCGCCGACTGAATCGCGGTCCAGTCCCGCATGATCATAATGATCTCTTCTGGAAGGAGTGCTGACGCAAGGACCCAATGACCGCACACGGGTTCCGCACGACCGCCGGCACATTTCTGCATGAGCCGGGATTCCCGACAGACCAGTTGTGCAGGCGAGAACACTCGCACCGATGAAGGGCACGAGAGTCAGGCTCCGGAGGACCCTCTCGGAGCCAGCGGGATTTCCGGAGAGATCGGGATCTCTTCGGCCTGCTTGATGGGACTAGGGAAAACCAGGACCCAGTGGGAGGTACAGCGTCAACGACAGTCCGTGCGGGCGATGAAGCCGAAATGCTCGTAGAACACCTTGGCCCTTTCGTCCTTGGCATCGACCAGCAACGCATAGGCGGTGACTTCCTCCTTGGCTTGCAGGCAACGATCCACAGCCATGGCCAGCAACTGGCCACCGAGTTTCTTCCCCTGTCGATCCTTGCTCACCGCCAGGCGGCCCATCCGGAAGCTGGGAACTGGAAAACGCGGCAGCTTTTTGCTCTCGACCGGAGAGATTTGAGAGGTATCGATTTGGGCGGCGCTCAGGGTGTAGTACCCCAGTACCACGTTGGGCGCTTCCGTATCCACCGCCACATAGATCTGCACGATTCCCCGCTTGCGATGCTGAGTGGCATAGCGCGCGAGGTACTCGTTCAGTATCCGGGTGCCGCAGTCGAAGTCAGTGCGGTTATGGAGCCTCGAATCGAATCGCTGCTCCTCAAGCACGGCGCACCGAGCTGCGCACCGACTGCAGGACCTTTTCCAAGGCCTTGTTGGGAGCAAAGGGTCGATCCAGGGCGGCCACGAAGCGGGCGAAGTCCCGCGCCGACATGCTGACCCGGGTCTCCTGTTCCAGCAAGGCCCGAGCCTTTTCCTTGGCCGCCGTCCGCACGAAGCCCGCCGTCGTGGTGCCCATCAGCGCGGCGGCTTCCGAGAAGAGTTTTTTCTCGTCTTCCTTGAGTTTGAGGTCGAAACGGGCAGTGGCGGCGGTCATGGCATCTCCCCATGACGGTTCAAACGGGCACTTCAGCTGCGTACGGTATTTTTCCGTATTTATGCGTACTTAATCAACCACCCCGAACCACCGTCCTCAAGGAAGCACACACCACCCCACTTGGGCCCCAAAGGGCACCTCATGGATGCGCCGGCCAAACCACGAGGATGGCAAGGACGGCGATGGTTCCCGTGACCAACGACAGGGGAAAACCCAGCTTCCAGTAATCGGAGAAACGGTAGCCCCCGGGTGTCAGCACGAGCGCGTTGCATTGATGTCCGATGGGTGTCCAGAACGGCAGGGAGCTCCCGATCGCAACCGCCATTAGGAGGGGGTCCGGCAAGATCCCGATCCCCTGGGCCACATGGATCGCGATGGGTGCGAAGATCACCGCGGTGGCCGCGTTGTTCACGAAGTTGCTGAAAACCATCGAGACGGCAATGAAAAGGCCGAGCAAGGCAGCCAGGGGCCAGTGTCGACCGACCAGAAGGAGGAGATGCGCGACCGCTTGGGCATCACCGGTCTTTTCAAAAGCCAGGCTGATCGAGAGAAAGGAACCGAGGAGGACCAAAATGGGCCACTCCACGCTGTCATAAACCTCCCGCAACGTGAGGTGTCCCGTGAGGACGAGAACCACTGCCGCAGCGAGAAAACCCGCGGGTGCGGAGACCCAGCCCGAAGCGACCGCCGCGACCGCTCCCGCGAAAAGGGTGAACGCCGACAGGATCCGCGTCGGCTTGACCAGGCGGGTCTCGGGCGAGGCCAGCGGAAGTAGCCGGAACCGGGCCGCGGCCTCGTCCACCACCTGCCGGTCACCATGCACCAGAAGCAGGTCGCCGGCCTCCAGGCACACATCCGCAAGCCGGCCCCGCACTCGGCTGCCGTGACGGGAGAGGGCGAGCAGGTTGATGCCGTACCGCTGGCGCAGGCGGACCGATCGGGCACTCTGGCCAATGAGCCCGGAATCCCGGGGCAGGATCAGCTGTTCGAGCGCCATTTCGTTCGTGACCTGGAAGCGACCGGCCACCTCCTGGCTGCCGGTCAGCGTCATCTTGCTCGCATCCAGGAAGACCTTGAGATCATCAGGCTCGGCCCGGACCAGAAGCACGTCGCCCGCCCGGAGGCGGAGATAGCGGTTTGCGGGCTTGCGTTCCTCATCCCGGACCACTCCGCCGACCGCAAAGTCAGCATCGATTCCCTCTTGGAGTTCGCCCAGTGCATGGTCGACAAAGGGGGATTCCGCCGGCACGATAACCTCGGCCCAGTAGGTAGGGGCCTCTGCCTCCTCCGTTTTTCCACGCCTCGGTCGACCCGGCACGAGCGTACCCGAAAGTAGCCAGAGAAAGAGAAGACCCGCGACTGCCACAGCGGCACCCACCGGCGTGAAGGCGAAAAAACCAAAGGGATGCCCCGTGCTTTTCAGACGGTAGCCAGAAATCAGGATGTTCGGAGTCGTTCCGATGAGGGTCACGATGCCGCCCAGGATGGCGCTGAACGAGAGTGGCATGAGGATTTGTCCCAGCGGCCGCCTGCTTTTCCGGGCGAGCTGGGTGGCCACCGGCAGGAAGACCGACAGTGCCCCCACGTCGCTCACAACCGTCGAGCACAGGGCGAGGACCCCCGTGAGGGCCAAGAACTGCAGGCGGGGGGAGTGCACGGAACGGCTGATGAAGCCGCTCACCGCATCGATGATGCCCGCGTTCCAGAGCGCACGCCCGACTACCATGACCGCTGCCACGGTGATCACCGCCGGACTGGAGAAGCCCCGGAATACCTCTCCCGGAGGCAGGATCCCGGAAATAGCCAGGGTCAGAAGGGCCAGGACCGCAACGAGGTCATAGCGCCAGAATCCCGAGGCCAGGAGGACCAGGGTGACGAGTAGGACCGCGAGGACGAACCACGGCTGCCACATGGGAGACTGTCCTCCACCGGGATTCGCAATCCGGGGAGCTCCCCCTCCGCATGGATGGTGGGTGCCAGTGTACAGGGAACTGTGCGCGCAGGCTCATCCGGAGCTTTTGCGAATGGCGCCGGGCGTGGGATCGACAAGGCTGGAAGGGAAAAATTCATCTGGAAATCCATATTCTTGCTTTCTGCCAGGTTTGCAATGCTGCCCACCATTGTCCATAATGGACCGGTCATGTCTTTCCCCGGGTCCTCCCGCAGGACACAGTCCCTTCCGTTGGCTGAAGCTCCATCCCCAGTCCCGCCTCCTGGTGTGGACTGCCGGAAGAGTGCCTTTTTCCTGGATGTGGACGGAACCCTCCTGCCCCTCGCCGGACATCCCCGGGACGTTTCGGTGCCACGCGCTCTTCTCGAAAGGCTCGACGAGATCCGCTCTCTCGCCCAAGGGGCACTCGCACTCGTGAGCGGCCGGCCACTCGCCGACCTCGACCGGCTGTTCGCACCGGAGATTTTCCCCGCCGCAGGCCAGCATGGGGCCGAGCGCCGTGATGGGGCAGGGAAACTCCACCGCCGAGACACTCATGCCGCCTTGCTGCACCGGCTTCGTCCCAAGATCAGCCGGTGCACAGGCCGGATTCGGGGGTCCTTCGTCGAGGACAAGGGTCTTTGCATCGCAATCCACGTCCGTGACAGACCGGAGATCGTGGACGGCCTGCGGAAAGAACTCGAATCCGTGATCTCGCCCCACCCGGAACTGGCTCTCCTCGAAGGGAAGAACGTGCTCGAGATCCACCCTGCGGCCATGGACAAGGGTCGGGCGCTCGAGGACTTCCTCACGGAACTGCCCTTCCGGGGGCGTCATCCCGTCTTCCTCGGCGACGATGTCACAGACGAAAGCGGCTTCGATGCCGTGGACCGGGCCGGGGGAACCAGCATCAAGGTGGGTGCCGGACCGAGCCGGGCCCGGTACCGGCTCGAAACGCCCGCGGCGGCGGTCGCCTGGCTGTCCGGTCTCGCCAGGGACCACCCATGAGCCGGAGCCTCGAACTCGGTCTCATCGGCAACAGCTCGACCTGCGCCCTGATCGACGCGAGCGGGGAATACGTCTGGACCTGCCTGCCCCGGTTCGATGGCGACCCGGTCTTCTGCTCGCTGCTCCGGCCGGAGGAGACCCCGGATCGCGGGTTCATGAACCTCACGGTCAAGCGGGGGCGAACCCCCCGCCAACGGTACGAGCCGAACACCGCGATCCTGGTCACGACCTTCGAAGACGAAGCGGGCGGGAGTCTCGAGGTGATCGACTTCATGCCCCGCTTCAAGCGCTACGAGCGAATCTACCGGCCACCCCTTTTCGTCCGCATCCTGCGTCCGCTCACGGGCCGCCCCCAGATCACCCTGCGCCTGCGACCCGCGGGCCAGTATGGCGCAGCCTCTCCCGAGGTCACGATCGGCAGCCACCACATCCGCTATGTCTTCCCCGGCCAGGTCCACCGGCTCACCACGAACGTCTCCCTCACCTCGATTCTCGACGAAACTCCCTTCGTACTCGATCGGGAATGCGTGCTCTTTTTCGGACCGGATGAAAGTCAGACACGACCTCTCGAAACCCTTTCCCGTGAGTTCCTGGCAGAGACCCGGAAATATTGGCAGGAATGGGTCCGCTACCTGGCTATCCCCTTCGAGTGGCAGGATGCCGTGATCCGCGCCGCGATCACCCTCAAGCTCTCCACTTTTGAAGACACCGGAGCGGTGCTGGCTGCAGTGACGACCTCGATTCCGGAAAGCGCGGATTCCGGCCGCAACTGGGACTACCGCTACTGCTGGCTGCGGGACAGCTATTTCGTCGTGCGCGCACTCAACCGGCTCGGCGCGACTCGCACCATGGAGGACTACCTCCGCTTCGTCATCAACCTCGGAACCCGCCACGGCGAACAGCACCTGCAGCCGGTCTACGCCATCAGCGGGAAGCCTGAAATTCCGGAACGCGAAATCGGAAGCCTCACAGGCTACCGCGGGATGGGTCCGGTCCGCATCGGGAATGCCGCCTACCAGCAGGAACAGCACGACGTCTACGGCGCCGTGATCCTGGCTGCGAGCCAGTCTTTCTGGGACCGGCGCCTCGATCGGCCCGGGGATCCGGCGCTTTACGCCCTTCTCGAGACCTTGGGACAGAGCGCCTCCCGGCTTTATGCCCGACCGGATGCCGGACTGTGGGAAATCCGCGGAGAGCAGCGGACCCACACCTTCTCGAGTGTCCTTTGCTGGTGTGCCGCAGACCGTCTGGCGCGGATCGGTGCGCGTCTCGGCCAGGACGCCCGGGCGGCATACTGGACCAAACAGGCGGCGACCCTGCATGGCGAGATCCTCGCGCGCGCCTGGAATCCCAAGCGACGAAGCTTCACTGCGACCTTGGACGGAGACCGCCTGGATGCGAGCAGTCTCCTGCTCGCCGAACTCGGCTTCCTCCCGGCCGAGGATCCACGCTTCGCCGAAACGGTCAAGGCCATCGAGCACGAACTCAGGTCCGGCGATTTCGTCTTCCGCTACCGCGAACCGGATGACTTCGGCCCCCCCAAGAACGCCTTCACCCTCTGTTCCTTCTGGTACCTCAAGGCCCTGGCCCGGCTCGGGCGGAGGGAGGAGGCCCGCTCCCATTTCGAGGCCCTCCTGGCCCACCGCTCCCGGCTCGGGCTCCTGTCCGAGCACATCGATCCTGCGACCGGCGAACTCTGGGGAAACTTTCCCCAAACCTACAGCATGGTCGGGATCATCGAATCCGCCCTGCTTTTGAGCGCCCCGTGGGAGGGGGCGTTTTGACCCGTCTCGTCATTGCCTCGAACCGCGTCGCCATCCCGCACCGCCGGGGTGCCGCCCAGGGCGGGCTCGCCACGGGCCTCCTCGAAGCCCTGGACCGGCGCGGCGGTCTCTGGTTCGGCTGGAACGGCCGGATCTCGGAAAACCCCGACTCCGAACCCATCCTCCAGACGGAGGGTTCCTTGACCTTCGCGCTCACAACCCTCACCCACCTCGAGTTCGAGGGTTATTACGTCGGTTTCGCGAACCGCTGCCTTTGGCCCGTCTTTCACGCCCAGCTCCACCTCCTGCACTATGACCGGGCCTCATTCGAAACCTATCTCGCCGTGAACGAACGCTGGGCCCGGATACTGAGCACCCAGATCGGTTCCGGCGACCTCGTCTGGATCCATGACTACCATCTCATTCCGCTTGCGTTCGCCCTCCGGAACCGGGGCATCCAGGCCCCCCTGGGATTTTTTCTCCACACCCCCTTCCCGGGAGTCGACCTGCTCCGTGCCCTTCCGGACCAGACGGAGATCCTGGAAAGGCTCCTGGCCTACGATCTCGTTGGGTTCCAGACCTCGCTCGATTGTCAGTCTTTTTTCCGGGCCGTTTCTTTTTTTCTTCCGGAAGCACGGCGGAGCGCAGACGGGATCCGGTTCCGCGGCCGCGAGATCCGGGTCGCCTCCTTTCCCATCGGGATCGACGTCGACGAAGTCGCCCGGCTGGCCCGCGCCGGCCAGCAGAACCGCCATGGCCGCCGGCTCGCCACAAGCCTGTCCGGCCGCCGGCTGATCCTCGGCATCGACCGGCTCGACTACAGCAAGGGACTGGCCCTGCGTTTTCGGGCCTACGCCCGACTGCTCGAACACTGGGCGGAGTTCCGGAGACAGATCGTCCTGCTCCAGATTGCGCCCCTGTCAAGGACCGAGGTGCCTGAATACGATGCAATCCGCCGCGAACTCAACGAAATCGTGGGAGACATCCACGCCCGGTACGCGGAGTACGACTGGATGCCCCTGCGCTACCTCACCCGCGGCTTCCCGCGCAGTACCATCCTGGGCTTCCTGAGGCAGGCCGGGATCGGTCTCATCACCCCCCTCCGGGACGGCATGAACCTTGTGGCCAAGGAGTTCATCGCGGCCCAACCGGAGGAATCCCCCGGGGTCCTCATCCTCTCCAGCCTGGCCGGTGCCGCACAGGAACTGGAGGAAGCGCTCATTGTCAACCCCTACGACATGGGTGCGGTCGCCCGTGCCCTGGCCCAGGCACTGGCCATGGGCCTCGAGGAGCGTCGCCAGCGCTGGAGCGCCCTGATGGACCGACTGAGAAAATACGACCTTCATCACTGGACCGACTCCTTTCTCGAGGCCCTGGCCGGCACCCGCCCCCGCTCCTCCCCATGACCGCGCTCCCGTCACTGCTCGCTCCACCCGCGATCCGTCTCCTCGTCTGGATCGGCCTTTTGATCCTGGCCGCGCTGGCCGTCCACGTCGTTGCCCGCCTGCTCAGCAAAGGCCCTCCCGGGATCTTCCTGCTTGCCGCGAGACGCCTCGACCGTCCATTGAGTTTCCTCGTCCCCGTCGGGGTGGCCCGACTGTCCGAGGGGCTCCTGCCAACCAGTCAATCGATCCTTGCTCCCCTCAATCACGGATTGCTCCTCCTGTTGATCGCCCTGAGCGGCTGGGGTGTGGTTGGCCTCTTCGATGCCTGGCGGGATTTCGCAACCGCAAAGCATCCACTCGATATCAAAGACAACCTGCGGGCCCGTGCACTCCATACCCAGCTCCAGATCATCCGCCGGACCTTCGTCATCCTCGTGGGCCTGGTCACCGCGGCCGCCATGCTCATGACGTTCCCCGCCGTCCGCGTCCTCGGAGCCACTCTCTTTGCCTCGGCTGGGGTCGCAGGACTCATCCTCGGCCTGTCCGCCCGCCCCCTGATCGTGAACCTGATCGCAGGGATCCAGATCGCGCTGACCGAGCCAATCCGGCTCGACGACGTCGTCATCGTCGAGGGGGAGTGGGGATGGATCGAAGAGATCCGGGCCACCTACGTCGTCGTGCGGATCTGGGACCTCCGGCGTCTCATCGTTCCGCTTTCCTACTTCATCGAGCAGCCCTTCCAGAACTGGACCCGCAACCAGGCCGATCTACTGGGGCATCTCTACGTGTATGCAGACTACACCCTCCCGGTCCAGGCGCTCCGGGAGGAACTCCTCCGTCTTCTCGGCGAGACCCCCTTATGGGACGGAAAAGTGGCCACCCTGCAGGTCACTGAGGCCACTCCACAGGGGATCCAGCTGCGAGCCCTCATGAGTGCCCGGCACAGCAGTGATTCCTGGAACCTGCGTTGCCTCATCCGCGAGCAGTTGATCGCCTTTCTCCAGTGCCGGTATCCACAATGCCTGCCCCACACACGGCTGGACTGGATTCCCCGGACATCCGGAAACCCACCCACCCCCGGTTCCCAGGGGGGCGGTTCGGGTTCCTGATCGGGATGGCCGCAGCCTGGGTAGGAAGCCGTCCGTTCTCGCAAGAGACCCGAATGCCGATGGAGAAGACACTTGGCCACGTCGCTCCTTTTCGCTTCGGTTCTCAGCTCTCCCGACATGGTTCCCAATGCGCCTCAACCAAAGACGAATGGAATGACCGATTCCGACCTGGGCGGGACCGTCACTCGGGCGTGCATCCGGAAGACCAGTGAGATCTTCGGACCCGGAGTCTCCACGGTCCGACAACCGCTGCGATGAAAAGTCTCGCCCTTAACGTGAAACACGGGGTTCGTGTTACAGTGAATTTGTGAGTCACAGGATTCGTGTAAAGACTGTGCGCAACATGACCATTTCGATCAACGACGAGACTGCCGAATGGGCACGCATTCTCGCGGCCAAAAACCACACGAGCGTATCGCGACTCGTG
>JAKATI010000063.1 GCA_021828045.1 Pseudomonadota bacterium
CCGGTCCCTGGCCCGGTTTCAACCGGAGTCACCCAGCCTTCGCTTTCTTCCTGAAATCGATCACCCGGACCACCTTCCCCCGGTTCATGAACCACTCCGACTCCGGATGCCCGTGCTTCGTAACCTCGAACTCGTAATGACCCTTCGTGGATGGCAACTTCGCCAACAGCCACCGCAGCCGGTTCGGATCCACCAGATGCATCTGGTCCGTCTCAAACTCCTGAAACTCCAAGGGACCCCGGGTCGTACCCTGCCAAGTCAAGAAAAAATGCTTTTCCTGGAACTGGAAATGCTCCTTATTGGTCTGGCAGAACAGCACCGCCTGGTCTTGGATATGGGAACCCACGGGATACTGGAACTGGCAGACGATCTGGTTCCCGTCACGGGACGAGGTCGACCAAGTGCGTTTCAAGGCCGCCTTGATCATCTCGAGGACGACGAGCTCGGGAACCCGGATCCGGTGCCCCACGACCAGGATGCGACCCCGCTTGGTCATCCGCCACCTCGGAAGCACCGTGACCCCGGATGAACGGACGGTCTTCCGGGACACCGATCGCTGCCCCGCCGGTGGAGAGGTCATCGCCCGACCCCAGACCCGCACCGACCATCCCGTCGCCATCACGCACAGTACGATCCCAAGGACTCCCCCTCGGACCTTCCCCCCCTTCCCGATCCCGGATCCAACTTGCCTCAAACGCTTCATGTTCATGGCCTGATCCTCCAGACTGCAACCAGTCTCTTCGATTCGGACTATACCACTACACCAACCCCCACATCGAAGGCCACAACCGCACGTTTACCGAGAAGCTCAGGGCTCGGCATACCTTCACCACCCGCGAGGCCATCGATGGCGAGTGTGCGCGCTTCAATGCCGAATCCGGGGAATTCTTCCGCTTTAAATTCGTCGAACGATTGAAGGCGAAGGGACTCCACTACCGTGAACCGAAGGCGTCCGTCAATCTCGAGCGGCTCGCCACGACCCGGGGCAAGCGCATCTGTTTCATCCGCTTCGTCGAGATGTGGAAGGAGTGCAATGACGAGATCGGCATCGTCATCCTGGAGCGCTCCATCGATCTGCCCGCCGCTTATCTCAACCAGTACGTGTTCGCCTCTCTCGATCTGGCCTCAGCCATTCTCCATGTGTTCTCCGAGCAGGAGGGCCACACTACGGAAATACGCCGTGTACGATTCCCGTATGACGCCTGAGGGGTGGTACACTTTTATTCCAAACCTAGCCCTTACCTCCTTGAACACCAACCCGGGTGCCAATGGGGTTGGACGCATGCATATGTGAATTGGGTTGACACCCGGCGCTTCGCCGCCCGGCTGAAAAGTCCCGCCCCCCCGTCGGTACATTGAATTCATGGGCGAAGGCCACGGCTTTGGACGACCGGGTTCCCTGGAACGGGTCCTCCTCGAGGAACCCGGCCTTTTCGACCCGGGCCGCGCGCCCAGGCAATCGGACGACTGACCATCACGAGGAAGCGGAAACCCGGCCGGATGATCAGGGTCGGCGGAATCCCCTCGTTGCGGCCGAGGATGGCCTGGGAGGTATCGAGGAGTGCCTGCCCGGCAGCCGGCCCGATGACGGATGCCGTCGGCATCGCCGGGGAAACCACCACCGTCGACTGGCCCGTGGGCAGGAGGGCCGAGAGCGCGGCAATCAAAAACGAGGATCCGAAGATCTTCCAGAAGTGGGTGTTGACCTCGTCCTTGAGACCGGATGCCCCATAGGCATCGGCGGCCTGCATGCCGGCCAGGGAAACCCTCCGTCCGTCGGGAAAGATGACCTCGCTGAAGGAGGCGAGCACACGGGTCTGGCCCGCCGCGACCTGGGACGAGTAGTAGCCCACGAGCGTGGCCCCGCGCGGAATCATCGGGACCCGTTCCCGGACCGAATCGAAAACCGTGCGGGTGACGCGCGCCACGATCATGCCCGGCAGGTCGCTGTTGATTTCGCTGAGCAGGACAGCCGGAATCACCGAACCCGGGAGGAGGACCGGATGCCGGGGCCGGGGGAGAATCACTTCGGGTTGGGGAAGCCTGCTCCGCCGTTCCCGGCGGAGCCAGTTCCGGTTCGCGCGGTGGGAGGGAGTCTCCCGGCCAAGATGCGACTGCCTCTTCCAGGCCGCGACCATCCGCCCAAGGACTGCGGGGCTTTGCCCACCCGACCGGGCGGGCTCGAGCTTCCGGATCAGTTGATCGAGCCTCCGGGGAGGAGGAGCGGATCCGGAAGAGACCGGAGGACCCGACCAGGCCAGGATCGGACTCGTCCGGCCGGCAACCCGGCCGGATCCCCAGACCGGGTGGCGGGGTCTCCGGGCGGGTTTTCTGATCCGCTGGCGCGATTCCGCGAGCCGTCGGTGAGGATGAAGCCTGCCCACCCGTCCCAGCCGGGGTTTTGGGCGATCCTTCTTCTTTTGCCGTCCGAGGCGGCCCAGGAAATGCCGGGCCGGCCGGAGCCAGCCCGGTCCGGGGCGGAGGAAGGGATGCGGGGCGGCGGACGGACGGGAGTGTACCGCACCCCTCCCGCTCCAGCGGACAAAAAGGAAACTCGCCGTGACGAGCAGCAGGATGAATCCCAGGATCCAGTAATGGATCCGTCGCGAGGTCCGGTGGGGAGCGCGGACCGGTGCATTGGCCGATCCGGCCGTATCCGGGTTCATGGCGCCCGCCGGGGTCTCCGTTCCAGACGGACCCGCCGCCGGCCCAGCTTGAGTTCCGCGGCCCGGAAGCGGTGTGGATAGAGGATCCAGCGGCCGGCCACCCGGTAGTTCGCCAGGCTGTAACGGTGACCATGGCGGACGAAGAGGGCCGGCATGTTCTGGACGGTCCGGCCGAGCTCGATGAAGGTCCTCTCCCCGTCATCGAAGACCCGGAGCGGTCGCCAGGGTGCGTGGCCGCGGATCCGGTAGCCGAAATGGAGCCTCCGGTACCAGGATCGTCCGGTCGGGACCCGCGCCTGGAGGGGAGCCGGGTCCTTCCGGTGTCCTTCGGGAAGAGGGGGTTCTCCGTGAAGTGCCCAGAGCGAACGGGCCCGCCAGCTCACGGCCTGGTACCAGGGACTGCCGGGCGGAACGCTCACGAAAATGAGCTCATAGCGTCTCCGGTTGGTGACCAGGGTTCCCGAGGTGAAGAGTCCCGCACGCACGGGCTTGATGAAAATGTCATGGGCGTCCCGGGCCACCACCCAACGCACGGTGTCCCCGAGGGCCAGGCTGACCGGATGCTCCCCGGCCGGCAGGATGAGGTCCGTGACCGCATCCGGACGGGTCAGGATGGTTTCGCTCCGGTCCGGACGGTAGCGGAAGCGGACGATCCGGCCGATGCTGTAGAGCCCGGAGGTCCGTGCTTCGAGCATCCGGCTGGGCAAAGTCCCAGACAAGGCCAAAAGCAGGAGGAAAACCGTCCGACGGTGAATCCGAACAAGCTGCATCAAGACCTCCCCGCTGGCGGCTTGAGGCCGCCAGCGTGTTTACCAATTTCTCTGGATGTTGAAATTCGTGATGAAAAGCCCGATCGGATCCCGGAGGACGGCGCTCGAGGTGCGCGGCGGGACGATCAGGTAGTTCAGGGTGAGGACCCACTCCGTCCGCTGAACCGCCCCGGAGCGGTTGGACCGCCGCGTGGTCCGGCAACGGATCAGGGCTACGTTTCCCGGAAGAAAGCTCAGGCTCTCGAGCCGGACCGTCCGCACCCGGTCCGGGTGACGCGCAAGAGTGGACAGGGGTGTGGTCTCACGGACCCAGTGGGTGAACTGGCCGACCGCAGCTCCCCGGGTCCACTCGTAGTCGGCAGCCAGGTTGCGTGCCGTGAGCGCCGGGTTGAGGCCGAGCAGGCGGATCGTCCAGCGTCCGAGAAAGTACCGCAGGCTGTTGTGCCCGGGCGTGAAGGACAGTTTCCCCAGGGACCGGACCGTCACCCGCCCCGAGGCGTGTTCACGAACCAGGTAGGGCACCCGGCGGCCATCCGGGGCTTGCGACAGAAAAGCCGTTCCGAGAACGATGAGGGCCACGCTTTCCATGAGGAGGAGCAGGAAGAGCCGGTTACGGGCCAGGAGCGGAGCGGCAAAGCGCTCGAAATACCGCGGGCCCTCCGGCGAGTCCGGTGGAAGCCGGCTCATTCCCTGGCCCGTCCGGGCACCCTCCATGTCCTCCGGGCGGGACGGCATCCGGTTCAGAGCCATCGGATGACCGCCAGGTAGAGGAGGTGGACCAGGAAAGTGAAGGTGAGGAGGCTTCCGCCCGCGAAGCGGATCCGGCGGTCCTGCCACTCACAGGCCCCCAGCCAGAGCAGGAGCGCCATGGGATGGCGTTCGAAGATCAAGGGTGGGGCGAGCGTCCGTCGCTCTCCCGGAGGTCGACGCCGGCGCTCGGCCAAGGCTTCGTGCCAGCTCTGCCCATCGACCTCCGGCAGCCGGAAGTGGATCCGCCAGCGTTTCATTCGCCACCCGCCGCCCACGATCGCCCGATCCCGCCCAAGCTCGTGCCCAAGGCACTCCAGGTTCCCGTCCCGGCTCCGCCCCGACCGCTCGTGAGATGGCCCACGATGGAGGGAACCTGCCGCAAAAGGAGAAGGATGAAGGAGGAGGCCAAAAGCAGGTAGAAGACGTAGACGAAGATCAAGGCCCCGCTCCACAGGGTGGAACCCCGGGCCGTGGGCGCCGCGAGTGCCTGCGAGAGGGCGTTGACCTCGGCCACCGAGGAGGACAGGAGGATGGCCGCCAGCATGAGCACGATCGCAGCCACGATCTTGTACAGTCCGGCCCCCAGGAGATAGCGGAACCAGCCGTGAAAGAGCTCGGAGAGATACGGCAGGACCAGGCAGGACACGAGGAGCGGTCCGATCGCGACCCCGATCGCGGTGAGCGCCACACCCATGAAGAAGATGCCGGCAAAGGCCAGGTAGGCCAGGGTCAGAAGGGCCACCACGATCACCAGGAGAAAACTGGCCACGAAGGCATCCAGGAGCACGATGAGGTCGGATCCGATGCGGGTCCATCCGGTCTCGATCGCCGATCCCACCTGGAAGATCGGCAAGGACTGCCAGAGCCGCACGACCGCAGCCAGGAAGGAATGGGTGGCCGCCTCGAGCACCCCCTGGGACCAGTGGGCGGGCCACGCTTGGCCGGAACCCAGAATGACATTCGCGACCGCATCGAACCCCCCATCGAAGGCCCGGGTCAACGGCAGGTAATCGTGGAGGATCCAGGCAGCCAGTCCCCACACCATGACACCGCGGAGGGCCAGGCGGAAGAGGTTTTCCTGTGCCCGGCCGGTGAGCGCAACGGACAGGCCCATGAGGACCAGTCCGAGCTCGGTCAAGAGGTAGAACAGGGAAAGCGGACCGCCGATGACAAACTCCAGCAAGCGGCCGGCAACCATCCGGGCGGATTCCCGGAGCTCGTGGAAGACGAGTCTCAAGGCGGCGCCCATCGTGGGGAGCACGGTGACTTCGGGGTGGAGGCTCATGAGAGAGGATGCCGGAGGGGTTGCCGGGGCGGGGCGGGAATCACCGGTTTCAGGGACGCGTTCTCGCGACCAAGCCAGTCCCGGAGCCCCGGCCCGGCGTTCCCGGCTGCGAGTCGGGACGTGAGACTCCGCACGCGCCGGTCGAGCCGTCGGTGACGGGTCATCCAGCCGGAGGTGGCAGCCAAAGACTCGCTCCGCGCGCTCGCCCGGGCCCGTTCGAGTGCGGTCAGGACCGCGAGCTCGCCGGTATCGGCCCGGGCGACCACGCCCATGGAGGCATTCAGGGTCTCGAGCTGGCCCTTCATCGACCTCGCCACCGGAAGGGTGGACTCGACCACGCGCAAGCGCGCATAACTCTTGGCGATCGAGCGGAGGATGACGTTGTCCTCGCGGACCTGGGCATCGGCCTCCGCCTCGTGCCGGGTCACGCCCTGACGGAGGAGCCGGTCGTACCGGCTCCAGCTGAGATGGGCGGAAGTGAGCGTGCGGTTGAGGGAAAGCAGCCGGTGGTAGCCGGCCCGGAGCGACCCCGAAGTTCCCCGGAGTGCGGTCAGGAAAGCGCGGTACTCGCGGATCGTCCGGGTGACTCCGGTGACGTTCCCCAGGGCGGCCAGGGTCGCGGACGGCAGGTTCTTGAGGGAGGCGATTTCCATCTCGAGGGTTTCATACTGGATCAGGCTGCTCCGGATCTCCCATTCGACATTCCGGACCGAGTTGAGTGCAGTCACGGTATTCCGGGCGAAGTTCATGGGATCGAAGACCGTGCTCCCGCTCGCCAGGGACCAGGCGGACCGGGCCAGGAAAGCGCAGGGAACGAGCGCCAGCCAGGCGGAGCGGCGGAAGGCGTCAACCATGGAGGACTTCCTCGAAATAGGCCCGCTCCCAACCGTCCGCATGGGTCGCCCGCGCCCGTTGAAAGCTGCGCTGTGCCTCGGCGTCCGAACGGAGTCCGGCCAGCACCGCAGGGGAGAAGGAACATGTAAGCAGGCGGCTGAAACCGGGGCGGGTCAGGTAGTAGTCGCGCCCCGCGACCGCCGTCTCGATCCGACGGATCTGCCCGGGCGAAAGGCCGAACAGGTGTGCGTAGAGTTCTCGCTGGCCATGGATCTGCGGGTTCGGAAGGAAAATCCGCGTGGGAATGTTCTCGAGCAGAAGTTTCCCGGCCGGTACGCGTGCCAGTTCCTCGACCGACTGGGTCACGAGCAGGAGCAAGGCGTTCTTCTTGGCGAGCGTCCGCACCCATTCCTCGATCTTGCCGGCAAAGAAGGGATCCGAAAGGATGAACCACGCCTCCTCCACCGAGATCAGGGTGGGCCTCCCATCCAGCCGGCGAAGGATCCGGTGGAAGAGCGCATCCAGGACGAGCCGGGCGACCCGCGGCTGGCGGTACAGCCGTCCCACCTCGAAAGCGGACAGTCGGCCCGGCGCATCCAGGTCACCGGGCCCGTCAAAACACCAGCCGAAGGCCCCTCCCCGGATCCAGGGGGCGAGCGCCGTGACGAGGGACTGCTTGGGCAGGAGCTGGCCCAGGAGTGCAAGCCGCCATTCCGGACGGGGGAGTGCACAGAGGGCGGTGAGTGCCTGCTCGAGGTGTTCCGCATCGTCCGGGGCGAGCCGGGTTCCTTCCGACTCGAGCAAGGCAACCAGCCAGGGATGAAGCCACCCCCGTCCTTCCGGATCCGCGAGCGTCTCGAGCGGATTGAGAAGGGCATCTGATGCCGGTCCGGGAGCGAGATCCCGGTATTGCCCGCCCAGGAGAGCCACCAGGATCTCGGTGCTCCGGTCCTTGTCGAACAGGAAGGCCTGTGTTTCCGGCAGTCCCAACCAGCGTCCGATCAGGAAGTTCGCGAACACGCTTTTTCCGGAGCGGGTGGGCCCGACGATCAGGGTGTGACCGTTCTGGCCGTGGTGGAAATGGAAATGGAAGTGCGTCCGGCGCCGGGTTTCGAACCGGGCGAGGGCGGGCAACGGCTTCCCGTCCGCTCCGCAGAGGTGGGGATTTGCCGGACTCCCATCTGGGAGATTCCGGGCCAGGGCCAGGTCCGCGGCGTTCGCGTCCGAAACCAGGAACCAGCGCACGGGCTCGGCCCATTGACCAGGCAGGGTCCCGGCCCACGCGGAAAGCGCGTGCATCCGCTCGGTCAGGGCCATGAATCCGAGCGCATGGATCGAAGACTCGACCCGTGCGGCCGTCGCATCGGCCGCCTCGGGGGAGTGGCCGTAGCAGACGAGGGTGAGATTGAGATAGCCGTACTGGCCCTCCTGGAGATACTCGAGGGCACGGCCTGCCTCCCGGCTGGCCAGAACGTGCTGCTCGCGATCCGCCGGTACCTCCTTCCGGGTCAGCATTTCCCGAAGGGTTGCCCGCCAGCTTTTCTCGAGTGCCCGGTGGTGGTTGCGCACCCGGCTGATCCAGGCTTCCGCCGCCTCGGCCGGAACCGGACGGAAGGCCAGGCTCACGGTCACGTTCCCCTCGACCTCGAGCAGGGCATCGAGCATCCCCGGATAGCTCCCCGGCTCCTCCTCCTCGCCATGCATCCGGGGCCAGGCCTTGAGGGTCACGAGGCTCGCCCACGCCTCCGGGCGGTCCGCCCAGTGCAACTGGTGGCCGACTACCTCGAGGGGCCGGTCGGCCAGCGCATCGTCGAGATAGCTCCCCCGGGGAATCCGGACTTCGGACCGGACGTCCGGGGCCAGCCGGTTCCGCAGGAAGGCCAGAAGACGGGCTCCTTCGAGCCTCTTCCAGTCCCAACCGGCGAGCGATCCCACAAAGCGTTCCAGCCGTTTCTCGTGCTCGACCCGAAGTTCGGTCATCTCGAGGGTGGTGTGCGGCCAGGCAGCTGAGGTCGAGAACTGGCTTTTCAGGGCCCTC
>JAKATI010000064.1 GCA_021828045.1 Pseudomonadota bacterium
ACCAGTAATTTTTCCCGTCCGCCACCACGAAGTTGAGGTCGCGAATCTGCGGGATATCGATACGTGGGTAGAAAACCTCGTTGAGCAATCCTTGGCCGATGGTAAACCAGATGCGTCCGGTCCCGAGAGTCGTGCCCACCACATCCTTGTCGGCTCTGGACCAGATCGATTCTGGCAGAACCGATCCCGGTTGCAGCGTGGGTTTTTTCATGGAGCCCCGTGCCTGATGCACCGGACTGTCAGTTGGTACCGGTCGAGACCGGACTCGTTGACAGGAGTCAAGGCAAAGCAATCCATGCCCCCATTATAACCGCTGCCGATCGGTTCAGTGGGCGGAGGACAGAAAAACCAAGAGCAAAAGTCCCATTCCTGTGAGCAGGACGGCGACCACCGCTTCCGCTATGCCTCCCCGGAAAGGAATGGTGTCATCCCGCAATAGGTTTCTTCGGTTGGAGAAAAAGCGGTAGGTTGCCAGTATCTGTGCAAGAACAGCCAATGCCACGATGCCCTCACCGACCCCATGGATGTAAGGCATTTTCATGGAGTGGGCGGGTGTATGAATGGCATGCGCCAGATACCGCAGGAAAAGGTTGAATTTCTCGATCAGGAAGCCAAAGGCCATCAACGCAATGACCGTGCGGACCCAAGCCAGAAAAGTCCGTTCATTGGCTGAGTGGTCGCTAAAATGCGGGATCATGATTTACGTATGATTAATGAATCAGGCGGTTCAGCTCGAAAATCGGAAGCAAAATAGCCAAAACAATTGTCAGAACGACTCCACCCATGATCAGGATCATCATCGGTTCCAGGATGCTGAGCAGGGTGCCCACCATAGATTCCAGCTCTTTCTCCTGATTGATGGAGGCACGCTCAAGCATGAGTTCCAGTTTACCGCTGGATTCCCCACTAGCAATCAAGTGCACGGTAATGGCAGGGAAAAGCTGGCTTTGGGACAAGGCCCGGTGGATCGTCGATCCCTCCCGGACCCGTTCGGTGGCCCGTTGGACTGCTTCTTGCATCGGGATATTGGTGATCACCTGGCCGGAGATTTGCAGGGCTTCGAGAACGGGTACGCCACTCCCGGTCAGGATGCTCAGCGTGCGGGTAAACTGTGCAGTATTGATGCCGCGACTGATCCGGCCAAAGAGCGGCAGTCGGAGCCAGAGGTGGTGCAGCCGGGTTCGGATCGATGGACGGCGGATAAGCCGGGCCACGCTGATCGAAAGGACGACGAGGCCGACCAAGAGAAGCATCCCGTTTTCCCGAAGGAATGTGCTGAGCGCGATCAAGGCACGTGTCAAAAGAGGCAGGCGGTGGCCGATGTTCTTGAACACCGTCACAATCTCCGGCACGACATAGATCAAAAGGCCAATCACAATGAGAATGGCAACCCCGGAAAGCAAAAGAGGATAGACGAGGGCCAAGGTGATCTTTTGCCGAACCATCTGACGATTTTCGGCAAAGTCGGCCAGACGTTCCAAAACACCGTCTAGATGACCGGATTGTTCTCCCGCAGCAACCGTTGCGCGAAAAATCTCGGGAAAAACATGGGGAAACTCGCCTAGACCCATCGCGAGCGGATAGCCTTCCATGACTTTGGCACGGACTGCGAGGAGGATCTTTTTGAGACGGGGGTTTTCATTTTGCTGGGATGCCGTGGAGAGGGCTTCTTCCACCGGGAGTCCCGAACGCACGAGAGTCGAGATCTGCCGGGTCATGAGGGCCAGTTCCCGTGCGGAAACCCGGGTTCTGCTCCAGAGTTTCCGCTGGCTCGAGATCAAGCCCCGCTCGGACCCGGCCGCCTCGGTGACCTGAATGGGAATCAGCCCGTTTTCTCGCAACTGCTGCCGTGCGGCTTTGGCCGTTTCCGCCTCGGTTAGGCCTTTCTGCTGACGGCCGTCGGAGTTGAGAGCCACATACTCGTAAGCACCCATGATTTAGTCTGCCCGGGTAACTCGCAACACTTCTTCACAAGTGGTCCATCCTTGGACAATTCGCTCCAGGCCATCCTCTCGAATTCCAGGGGTCAGTGTCCGGGCATAGCGTTCGATGTCCTGTTCCGAGTTTCCATCATGGATCATCCGTCGGAGTGCAGAGTCAACCCGGACATATTCGTAGATCCCGGTTCGACCCCGGAATCCCGTTTGATTGCATTCCGGGCATCCGGCTGCCCGATAGAGAAGAGTCGCTGTCGTACGTCCCGCTAATTGTTTCTCGAGGAGACGCCTTTCGTAATCGGTGGGTTTGTCCGGCCGTTTGCAGGCTGGGCACAGAAGCCGGACCAGACGTTGAGCCATCACGGCGATCAAGCTGGAGGAGAGCAAAAAGGGTTCCACACCCATATCCCGGAGTCGGGCAAACGCGCCCACAGCCGTGTTGGTGTGAAGGGTGGAGAGGACCAAGTGCCCGGTGAGGCTGGCCTGGACTGCGATTTCAGCGGTCTCGAGATCCCGGATCTCGCCCACCATGACCACGTCCGGGTCTTGCCGCAAGATGGCTCGCAAGCCCCTTGCAAAAGTCATGTCCACCTTGGTGTTGACTTGGGTCTGCCCGATCCCGTCGATGTAGTACTCGATCGGGTCTTCCACGGTCATGATGTTCCGTGTCCTATCATTCAGTCGCATCAGGGCTGCATACAGGGTGGTGGTTTTTCCAGAACCCGTCGGGCCGGTGACGAGAATGATTCCGTGCGGGCTCTGGATGGTCTCATGGATGGCTTGTTGCACCAAGCCGGGCATCCCGAGTTGTTCCAAATCCAACCGTCCGGCCTGCTTGTCCAGGAGGCGGAGGACCACGCGTTCGCCATGACTCGAGGGGATGGTTGAAACCCGGACATCGACGGCACGTCCGGCAAGCCGCAACGAGATACGGCCATCTTGGGGAAGTCGTTTTTCCGCAATATCCAGTTTGGCCATCACTTTCACACGTGAGACAACCAGGGGAGCAACGGCATGCCGGGAAGCCAAGACTTCACGTAAAACGCCGTCAATCCGCATCCGGACGGTCAGGCGATTTTCAAATGGCTCTATGTGGATGTCAGAGGCATTGCTTTTGACCGCTTCGGTGAAAAGCGCATTGATCAGCCGAATGATGGGTGCATCATCATCACTTTCCAAAAGGTCTTCCGGTTCGGGAAGCTGCTCGGCCACGCTTTGCAGATCGGCGGATCCATCAAAACTTTCCATGGAGTGGATGGTCTGTCCCGAATGCTGTTCATAGCTTTGTTGCAATAGGCGGGCAAAGTGGTCTCCGGAAACCACCTCGATGGGATAGCCATGACCGAGGAAACGGTGTGACTCGATCAGGGCGAGAGCCGGAGTGTCCTCGCGGCAGACAAGCCGGGTCTCCTGCAGATCGGGATGCCGACACAAGAGAATCCCATAGCGCTTGGCAAAGATGAAAGGCAGCTGGAGGGAGGTCGTGGATTCCGGTTTGGATGCGGGTGGAAGGACACTTTGCGGCACGGATCCCATTCGGGTTTCAGGATCAGGGCTAGCCATGCGTTTTTCCCGAGCCTGACGATAGGGGAGCGGCGTGTGTCGAAGAATGTGGCATGGGTGGCAAGGTAGGACGTTTGGATCCGGCCATCAGGGGGACCGATCGTTGATGGGCCAGCTCGTAACTTCGGATCAAGCCATAGTCGCGCTGGGTATAAAAAGACGCTTGGGCCTTGGTGCGGAGAATGGTGGGACGTAGAAACACCATGAGGTTCTCTTTCTGTTTGCTGGTACTGCGATAACGGAACAAGTTGCCCAATAAGGGAATATCTCCGAGTAGCGGAACCTTTTCTCGACTGGTGGAAATCTGGTCACTGATCATTCCACCCAGGACAATGATTTGCCGGTTATTGACCAGAATGGTGGTCTCGATGTTCCGGTTATTCGTGATCAGATCAACGGCTCCGCTGACTTGGGGAGCCAGTGTGGAGTCCTTCTGCTTGATCTTGAGGATGACTGAATTTCCGGCACTGATCTGCGGCCGGATCTGCAGGGTGATGCCCACCTCATGTCGCTCAATGGTCTGAAAGGGGTTGATAATGCTCGAGGGCGAGGAGCCCGCACTAGACGACAGGCCACCGTAAGCGTACTGGCCGGTCGTGAAGGGAACCTTTTGACCCACTTCAATCTTGGCCTTGTGATTGTCTAAAGCAAGCAGGCTTGGAGTCGACAGGATATTGACCGAAGTATTTGAAGAGAGGGCATTCAATAGGGCAGCGAAACTCAGGCCATTTTGCACGATCCGTCCCACCCCGAGCAAAAGCCCGTCGGGGATGGCGCTCAACGCCGAGGTTGCGGTTGCTCCGGAGGGAATGCCGCCACTCGTCGTGCCGAGATAGGCTTGGCCAACCTGAACGACGCCAGTGCCGGTGCCGCTAAAATTGGTGAGTGCTGCTGTTCCGGCTGTTCCGAGGGCATCCGTCACCCAGGTGATGCCCAGTTGTGCGGCCGCATTCGTGGTGAGCTCGGCAATGATCGCCTGGACGAGAACTTGGGCCTGCCGGGTATCCAGCTTCTTGATTACCGCCCGGATGGAGCGCATCAAGCGGAGAGGTGCTGTGACAACCAGGGAATTGGTGCTTTTGTCGGCGACCACAACGGCACGGAAATGATTGGGGTGGGTTCCTTTTTTGGCGGCTTCCTGGGCAGACTGTGCGGCCTTGATGTAACTCTCGAGAATTTTGGCCAGGGAGGTTGCACGCGCATACTGGAGATGGATCACTTCGGTATTGCCCGCTGCTCCGTGATGAACGGGGGTATCCAGTTGTTCAAGGAGAGATCGCACCTCAAGTCGTTCTTCGGGTGAGCCACGGACAAGGATACTGTTGTTTCTTTCGTCGGCAGCGATCCAGAGGGGTGCTGAACCATTGGCCTGAGTCCCGACGAGTTTCGTCAGCACACGGGCGACCGTGTTCGCTGACGCATAATGCAGATGAAAAATGTTGAATCCGATGGGTTCGTCCACTTCCCTCACGATTCTCAGCAACCGGAGCAGGTTGTTGTGCCGCGTCGATACGATCAGACTGTTGGTGGGTGGATAGGCACTAAGCTGGGCCGAAGGTCCCATCAGCGAGCGCAACACAGGCACCAGGTCAGCGGCGTTCACATAATGCAGATGAAGCACGTTGGTCGATAAACTGTCACCGGGAACTCCCGCGTGCGGACTGGGAGGGATACGGCCCGGCATTTCATGGGCCTCGAGTGCCGGGACGATTTTGAAAAGGTGGGGGGCAACGGGGACGGCCGCATATCCGTGTACTTGGAGAACCGCAAGAAAAGTGGCAAAGACCTCGTGTGGACTGATCGGTTGGGTTGAGATAATCGTCACGTTCCCCTGGATCTGGGGATTCAGGATGAAATCTTCCCCCGTCATGTGACTGATCAAGCGGGCCACTGCCCTGATTTTGGCATGCTTGAAATTGAGGATGATCCCGCCCCCTGTCGGGTTTGGATTGGGCTGTGCCAGTACCGGGGTTGATAGCAAAAGTGTACTGGCCAGCACGAGCTGGATCCAGGAGAACCGGAAGCGGGTCATTCTTGGTTTCATAGGGAATGGCACATTTGACATTTTGTGATGCAGGCTCAATGAGGGACCGAGTCAGTCAATGCTTGGGGGGAGAGGGTGATGATTCGTGTCTGTCCATGCTGGTCGATGGTGAGTTGGATAGGTTGCCGGGAGTGACCCAAGCTTCTGATCAGGTTGAGGCTTTGGATTGGGCCAGTGAGAGCCTCCCCGTTAATCTGTTCGATAATATCGCCAGGCACAAAACCCATCCTCAGGAACAGCCGGGGGTGGATGCCGGGAAAGACTCGGTAGCCGGCAAACTGCCCGTTCTTGAAAACGGCCATCGGATGTATATATTGCATCAAGGCCATGGGTTGGCGGGCAATCAGGCCAGGTAGTCCCGGCAATCGGTGCGGGGGTGGGGCGGATCCGAGTTCTGGCACTGAAGGTGACTCATGGGCCGAATCAAGGACCAGTGACTGCAATTCGCCGCCCAAGTTCAGAATCACCTCCAAGGGGTGGATAGAGACAACACGTGCACCACCTGGCACAACCGATCCCGTGGTGAAAACCCGTTCCGGCGCACCTTGTTCGTGTCCCTCAGCGATGATAGCCCAGGAGCTCTCGGGTTGCGGGCTGATTGCGACCCCTAAGAGTGCTAGAGCCAGGTGGGTGGGACTGATCTGGGATGGGGATCGGCCAGCCTCGGGTTGGCCAAACAGAGGTTCCGCGCTGGCTTCGCGGATCAGGACAGAAAGGGGAGGGTGCGGGGGGGTGGTGTGGAATGCGAGTGGGGTGAGATCCGGGGAGGTGCTGAGAGCCCCGACCACGATCCATGTGAGTTGTGCGCTGAGCCAAGCCAGGCCACACACAAGCAGCAACATCATGATTCCTGGGGTTTTAATCAGTATCCGTGGTGCCCACGACCGGAGTGGGGCAAGACGCACTCGAACTGAGTGGACAACGTTCGAAACAATATTCATGAAGAGCCAATATCCTGCGGCTCGCCTGACCGAACCTCGTCTTATCGTATCGAGATCATGGCCAAATCACAAGTTGCCTTCCAACTTGCTTCATTTGCGGATGGGAGCGGAAATACCCGTTGCAGGACCGGCGGGGAACTGCTCGGAAGCACAAATGTGCGCGCGGGAATTCAGGTTGGTTGGAGCACATGGGAATCCGTTTGGACTCATGACCAGCATGGCAGTTTTTGGGGGGTGCAAAAGGACTGGGAATGGTTCGTTGGGCACTCGGGCTCGTTGCAGAGTTGACACAATAATCTGGTTGCACGGTCCGGCTTGAAGCTCTGGCGTTTGGGTTACAATCGGGGCATGAGTCAAGACCGATGGCCCGGCCAGCAACTGGCACCCGAAACTTCACAACCCCAGGTGGAGCAACCCCGGATGTACCAGGTCATTTTGCTGAATGACCATTTCACGCCCATGAATTTTGTCGTTGAGGTCTTGGAAAGATTTTTCCACATGGAACGGATGCAAGCGACACAGGTCATGTTGCATGTCCATACCCGTGGTCGGGCAATCTGCGGTGTTTTCCCCTATGAAATCGCGGAAACGAAGGTCATGCAAATCCGGGATTATGCACGCCAGCATGAGCATCCCCTGATGTGCACGCTGGAGGTGATTTAATGCTCAGCCGGGAACTCGACCACTGTTTGAACCAGGCTTTCCGCCAGGCGCGTGACCAGTGTCATGAGTTCATGACGGTAGAACACCTGCTTTTATCCCTCCTGGACTCGGAAAGTGTACTGGCCATCCTCAAAGCTTGTGGCTCCCATGTGGAAGAATTGAGAAGCGAACTCGCTTCCTATCTCAATCACCATACCCCGATTCTCAAGAGCCCGGATGTCGAAATCCAGCCAACCTTGGGTTTTCAAAGGGTTTTGCAAAGAGCTCTCCTGCAAGTGCAATCTTCTGGGCAAAGAGAAGTGACGCCAACCAATGTTCTGATTTCTTTGTTCGGTGAGCGGGAAACCCAGGCAATCTACATTTTAAATCGGCAGGGAGTAACCCGGCTCGATGTGATCAACTTTGTCTCGCATGGAATTTCCAAGGTACGGGACGAGGAATCCGCCGATGAACGGGAAGCGAGCTCGGATGCCGAAGCGGAGCGGACGGTTCCGATCCATCCGAATGAGAAAGGTTTGCTGGACCAGTTTGCCATTGACCTGAATCGTATGGCACGTGAGGGGAAGATTGACCCGCTGGTTGGCCGATCGAACGAGATTGAAAGAACGATCCAGATCCTGTGTCGTCGACGGAAAAACAACCCCCTTTTTGTTGGGGAAGCGGGTGTGGGGAAAACCGCTTTGGCCGAGGGCTTGGCTCGTTTGATCGTCGAAGGCCGCGTGCCTCCTGTTTTGGCGGGGGCCAATTTGTATGCCCTGGATCTGGGAACCCTGATTGCGGGTACCAAGTACCGGGGCGATTTTGAAAAACGGCTGAAGGGTGTTTTGAGTGAATTGAAGCGCCGGACGGGATCCATTCTTTTCATTGATGAGATTCACACGGTGATCGGGGCGGGAGCGGCCTCTGGGGGTGTGCTCGATGCATCCAACCTGATCAAGCCAATTCTGGTTTCGGGAGAGATTCGCTGTATCGGTTCGACGACCTATCAGGAATATCGCTCCATTTTTGAAAAAGATCTGGCTCTGGCGCGTCGGTTTCAGAAGATTGAT
>JAKATI010000004.1 GCA_021828045.1 Pseudomonadota bacterium
CATCACCTTCGTGATCGCCGCCGTCAACGTCGTCTTCCCATGATCCACATGACCAATCGTCCCCACATTGATGTGCGGCTTCGTCCGCTCAAACTTCCCCTTCGACATGTGACTCTACCTCTTGTTAATCGTGGACCCGGTGACCAGGCCACCGGGGAAAGCTTTCACGCCCGACCGGAACCTGGAGCCCATAACCGGAGTTGAACCGGTGACCTCTTCCTTACCAAGGAAGTGCTCTACCAGCTGAGCTATATGGGCTCGCCCATCTGCACAAGCTGGAGCGGGTGATGGGAATCGAACCCACATCATCAGCTTGGAAGGCTGAGGTTCTACCATTGAACTACACCCGCCTTCCCCCTTCCACGGATCTGGTGGAGGGGGTAGGATTCGAACCTACGAAGGCAAAAGCCAGCAGATTTACAGTCTGCCCCCGTTGGCCGCTTGGGTACCCCTCCGGCTCGGCTGCGAAAGCCGGATATTATCTCTTAAAAAGCGATTCTCCGTCAAGACGCGCAGGGGCAGCCTCCCTTACGGACCACACCCCCTGTTCGGAAAGCCGCTTCACACAGTGTGTACAAGACAGAAGCATCTCCCCCGGCTCAACCCGATGTGGCCCCGCCGGTAAACAGGGGCATTTGTCCGTTGGCGGAAGGGTCATCTCCGGATACGCCCAAAAGGGCCCACGCCCAACTCCGAAACCAGCATGCCGAGGAGAAGCAGGACTGCTCCGATCAACACAGGGCCGGTCAGCGGATCGTGGTTCAACCAGTGGCCGAAGAGTGCCGCGAAAAAAGGTTCCGTTACGAGAATCACGGCCGTCCGCGCCGCCGACAAGCGTTGCTGGACTCGGGTTTGCACATAGAACGCGAAGGCCGAGGCCACGATACCCGTGACGAGGAGGGCGAGGATGAGCGTCCCGCCGAATGGATCCTGCCAGTGTGTTCCAGCCGGAAGAAGCAGGGTCAACCAGAGCGTCATGGCCGCCATCTGGGCAAATGTGAGGGCTCCGGTACGGCAGCTCGGCCCCAAGCGCGAGAGGAGCGCAATCTGCAACCCGAAGCAGAGGGCGCCGACGATGGTGAGAAGGCTGCCTACCGTGAGGTGAAAATTCCAGCCCCCCAGAAGAAATCCCAGTCCGGCCATGCTGAGAACCACCGCCACGACGTTTCGCCGGCCTAAGCGGACCCGATAGAGAATTGCTGCCCAAATCGGCGCAAAAACCACAAACAAGCCGGTCAGAAATCCACTCTCGGTCACGGTTACGCGCTCAAGCCCCCACGTCTGGAACAGGTAGCCCAGCGCCAGTGTCCCGCCCAGACCCAACCCGACGCGCCATTCGTGGATCCGGGTCTCGCGAAAGGCCCAGGGTGCAAGCGCCAAGGCCGCGACCGCAAAGCGTAAAACCAGGAATTCGACAACCCCGATCTGCGTGACCGCGGCTTGCACGACCACGAAGGTATAGCCCCAGATCACGGTCATGGCAAGCAGCCAGGCCGCGGGTGCCCGGTCGATGAGCGGCTTGAGCCTCACGCGCCGGCCGCGTCCGGAGGGGCGATCACGACGCCGGCACCGGTCAATATCTCGAAGACGCGACGGGCGAGGCGGGGGGCTTCGATCCCATCCCCATGCATTCCGATCGTCGCGACCGTCTGGGACTCTCCTGCTCCGCGCCGGGCCAGGGCCAGGGCCTGGCGACCGGCCTCATCCGGATCACGGATGAGCGCCTCCGGTTCGGTTCGCGGAACCAACCGGCCATCGGGGCGGTAGCGGCGATCGGCAAAACCCTCGGCAACGACCCGCAGGCCCCGCCGTCTCGCCTGGTCCGCCAGAACGCTCGGGGTCTGGCAATAGACGAAAAGGGCAGGATCAATGGCTGCGATGGCTTCCACCACGGGTTCAGCATAGACCGCTTCGTCGGCCGCCTGGTGATAGAGGGCGCCATGGAGTTTCACGTGGTGGAGGATCAGTCCCTCACCTCGGGCCAAGGCCTGAAGCGCACCCAGCTGGTGGAGCACGATCGCATAGGTCTCATCCGGCGAAAAGACCAGGGACCGGCGGCCGAAACCTGCGAGATCCGGCCAACCGGGATGTGCCCCGGGAGCCACCCCCCGGACCTTGGCCCAGCGGAGCGTACGCACTGCCGTCAGTGGATCGCCCGCATGAGCCCCCGTGGCAATATTCGCGGAACTGACCCAAGGCAGCACAGCCTCATCGTCACCCATCCGCCATGCACCGAAGCTTTCGCCGAGATCGGCGTTGAGATCAATCGACCACACGGTCCCCTCTCCACTTTCCCGCACATGCTACGCCTCTCCGCGAAAGCCGCTCCCAGTCCCAAGCCCGACCTGGAGACGCGCCACCCCTTGACGCCACGCCCGAAGGGCCCGGAGGGCCACCTGTTCGTCAACCTGGCGGAATTCCACCTCCGTTCCGGCCCGGCATTGTGCCAGAACCCCCAAGTCCATACTGATGATCTCGGCCAAATGTGGATAGCCACCCTGGGTCGGATGATCCGCCATGAGGACAATGGGCGATCCATCGGATGGAACCTGGATCGATCCGAACGTCACCGGTTCAGAATCGATCTCGAGTGGCGGGTCTGGATGGAGGAGGGGGCCGGACAGGCGATACCCCATGCGATCGGAATCCGGGGTGACCTGGTAGTGAGCGCCCAGAAAGCGTTGACGGACTCCGGTGGGGAACGCATTCCAATGACTCCCTGGCAAAATCCGCAGGACCGGGATCTGGGTCCCGGCGGGTGGTCTCAAGCGCGCCGAGACCTGACTCCAGATGTGACACCCCGACTGACCAGCGTGTTCCACCGACTTCTTGGGGACTGGGCCCAGCGTGATCCAATCCCCCGAATGAAGCATCCGGCCTTCCACACCGCCCCAACCCGCGCGGAGGTCGGTTCCGAAACCACCAAGCACCGGCGCGGGCCGGCATCCACCAGACAGGGCCAGGTATCTCCAGCGTCCAGACTCCCGATCCGTCCCAATCCCGATCGTGAATGCTTGTGATGGATTGGTTTCAATGCGCGCCCAGAACGGCACCGGTCGCCCATCCAGATGGACCGGAACGATTGCGCCGGCGAGAGCGAGGCTGCTCACCCCCTCGCATCGGAGGGCCAGTCGGCTCATTCCCTCCAGTTCGACCAAGACTGCGTCTGCCGGATTGCCGGCAAGACGGTTGGCCAGCTCTGCGGCGTGGGGATCCATGGCCCCACCGACCGACACCCCGAACCGCTGGAATCCATGTCGACCGCCATCCTGCAGGGTCACGCATCCCCGGGCTTCGGTCACACGGATCTGCCCCACCTCCCCTGCTGCACTCCGGGTCATCTGGAGCCCTTCTCAGGATGGAAACGGACTTGGTCCCCGATTGCAAAACAGGCCGGAGGGGACCGGCCGGGGTCGAAGCAAATCCAGTCCGTGCGGCCAACCAAGCTCCAGCCCCCCGGACTCTCCCGAGGATAGATTCCGCACAGACGGTTGGCGATCGCGACAGAGCCGGCGGCAACCCGCAGCCGGGGAGTGGTCCGCCGTGGCACGGCCAGTGCCTCTGGCAATCCCGCAAGGTAGGGAAATCCAGGGGCAAAGCCGACCAGCAGTACTTCGTAGACGATCCCGGCGTGCAATGCAATGCAATGTTCCGGATCCAGGCGGGCTCTGTCTGCCACCTCGGCGAGATCGGGACCGTCATCCCCTCCATACCGGACCGGTACTTCGAAGAACCGGACCGGCAGGTCCGGGTTTTCCGGAAGGTTCTCCCAGAACGACGTCAGGGTCTCGACCCACGCGGCCCGGCTGAAGCGGGTGGGATCGAAGTAGACCGCAAACGAACGGAGACCGGGCACCCATTCCACGAAGCCCGGGGGCGGCTTCCGGTCGAGGGCTTCTCCCAACGCCCGGATCCTCCTGGACAGTCGCGGTGCCGGTTCCTGTGGCCAGCGCAAGAGGAGACCACACTCACCGAGCGGCAGGCATTCAAGGGATTGCGCCTCGGCCACGCCGACTTCCGAGTCCATTCCACCCGCCTAGAGCCGACTTGCACCGACCACGAAAAGCACCATGGCAAACGCAGCGAACAATCCATGCAGAAAGATGATCACGCCCGGCGCACGGTAGCCGGCGATCTGGAGTCCTGCCAGAGTCAGCCCCCCCAGGAAGGCCATGGCGAAAAACAGCGCCGCATCGTCGAGGAGGAGATCCGGACGGGGCAAGCCGAATAGCCAAATGATGAGGAGAATCGTGGCGGATGTGGCCAGCATGGCATGCAGGATGCCCCATCCGATGCGCGGCACCCGGCCACGGAGCAGTTGGAACACCATTCCCAGTCCGAGAAGGAGCGCCGCACTCAAACCCACGCCCGCCGCCCACAACCAGACCGGATCAACCACGAGCAGCCTCCATCGCCCCGCTTGCACTCCACCGTGGAGAAATCATCCGGAGGGGCGGCAAGTCACGGGCTGAAGTCCCACTGGCAACCTGACCTTCAGTCCCACCGCATTGGATCCCTCCGGCCGGCCTCTTTTTGACTGCGGACGCCCCGCTCACATTCTCTTCTCCAGATCCACGAGCTGGCGAAGCCCCTCCCGGGCTCTCTCCTTGGCGCCTTCCTGATCACCGAGCTCCTCGAGCAGCTGGGAAAGAGCGAGCGCGACTTCCGGATCCGCCCGCACTGACAGGCTGCGTTCAAAATGGGCGCGCGCTCGGCCTCGCTGGCCCCGGGACTCGCACAAAAGCCCCAGCACGTAATGGAGGCTCGCACTCTCCGGATAGCGCACAGCCCAAGGCTCGGCTTTCGCCAGGAGATCAACCGCACCCGCAGAGACGGCCAGCCGGCCGAGGTGCATGACCCGCTCCTCGCTCCAGACCTCTGGCAATGACTCGGCCAGCTGTTCGACGGCGGCACGGGCTGCTCCGATCGTGGCGAGGGTTCCCACCACCGCATCCACCACCTCCGGATGACGGCGCTGTCCGGACTTGAGCTCCCGGAAAATCCTGAGAACACCGGCCGCCCCCCCCGGGTGGGCGGCCGCATGGATGCGTCCAACGATCAGCTTCTGTTCCAAGGTCGTCCGTTCGGCTTCCCTCAGGACTTTTCCCTGTATGAGCTTTGGCCAGAGAGTTTCGAGTCCTGGCCAATCCCCGAGCGCACCCAGAGTGCGGGCCAGGAGACGCAGCCGTTGCGGGTTTGCAGAATCCCGGGTTGCGAGCTTTTCAAGGATCGTCCGGGCTCGCCCGGCTTGACCGCGGGCCAGCTCTAACTCCGCCTGCGTGAGTTCAACCGCGAACGCAGCCTCCGGCGTGCTTTCTGCTGCCTGGCGGAGATACCGGTCTCGACGCTCATCGGCGCCATTGAGTTGGGCAGCCCGGGCCGCCCACAGGTAGTTGACAAGCGGCACCTCACTCAAGCGGGCAAAGCGGACTAGCCGCTTTTCCGCACGGATCCAGCGACCTTCCGCGAGCTCAATCACGCCACGGATCAACTGCCGACGACCGATGCGCCACCGCAGCGAGAACGGATCCCGCACAGTGCGGCTGAACCAGCCGAATCCTGCCAGGAAAGTGGACAGAAGCAGCAGGAACCCGTAGAAGAGGACCACCGTGAGGAACAGCATGACGAGCGACAGCTCGATATCCTGGTGTCCGATCCGGATGGCCACCCAGCCCCCGGGGAAAAGCCCGCTCAAAACCCAGAGAAGAAGGACACCTGCCGCAAGGCCCCAGACGGACCATAAAAGCTTCATGGGTCGGCCCGGACCGGGGTCGCCACCGGCATCCGGGCGGCCCGCAATGCAGCGAGGAGCGGAGCCCAATGGAAGGAACGTAGGGGTTTGCGGATCGACGCCAGTCCGGCCAAGCCCTTCTTCACCGCGGCATCCCGGGTCTCGAAATGCCGCAGGATAAACCGTCTGAGAATCATGAGATCCGCCTGATATTGCTCATGGCGCCCACTGAGCCAGCTGATCCGGGCCAAGGAAAAATCAAGCGCGAGTTGCAGACGAATGCGGGCAGCCTCCCGTGGCCCTGGCGGAGGCGGGACTCGTGCCGGCAGACTCCGGATCATGACCAGACTCCGCCAAAGGCGGGTGAGCCACCCCCCGAGCCGCTCCCAGAACCCATGGACGACGCCCGGCTTCCGGATTCGGGATGGGAGCGGACGGGGCATCATGAGTGGCCAATGTGGAGAGGCGAGTGACAGCATCGTCAGGACGTGTCCTGGACGAAGCCCGGGCTTCCGGGAAAGCGCATCAAGCCTCCGAATGTCGGCCGTAAGAAGCCGCCGCAAGAGCATGAGGCGGGCAGAAGGCCATGGGACCAGTAGATCGCGGGCCGTGACGAGTACGCCTCGTGACCAGCGCGCATCGCGTTCCAGCGGGGCCAGACGGGCACCGACGTTCAAAAGCAGACTCGCCCCCTGAAGGGCCACTTGCTCACGGTCCGATGCGACGCGACCTTCGAGGGCGCCAAGGCGTTGTTCCAGTCCCGACTCACGAGCACGTTCCCGGGCGAGCTGTGTCTCGAGGCTCAGCCACTCCTCGCGGGGGACCATCTGCCGGGACAGATTCTCCAGTCTTCCATCAAGCTGGCCGATGGCCGTCTTGATCCGCCCGGACTCCCGACGGGTGGCCCGACCCTCCCGCCAGTTCCAAAAAGCACCCGCCAAGGCAACCAGGGCCACGGCCAAGACGATCCCATAACCGATCGTGGACCCGATCCGGCTCCGAGGCCGGGTAGTCTCCGGGTGTTCCATGCCGTTATCCTTCCCGCTCATGGGCCGGATCCTCTGCGTCTCCTGGGCGATTCGCACATGTCAGGATTCCTCTTCAGGCCCCGTCCACCACTCGAGGAGCGTCCGGAGCAGGCTCTCGTCGCCCGGTCCGGTTGCAATGAGCGGCGGGCGCACGAAACCCAAAACTCGCGCCAGTTCAACCACCCGGCTGCCGGCGGTCAAAAGGAGGAGATGACGGAGCCGGACCGCACCCTCGTCGGACAGACCCTCGATCAGCGCAAGGAGGGTTTGCGCGCTTGTCACCGTCACGACGTCAAGATCCCCCTCGAACAGTTTTTCCTCGAGTTCGCCTGTGGTCGGACGACGCACCCGTTCGTAAATCTCGAGAGTTTCAACATCGGCTCCACGAGAGGCGAGCTGGCTCGCGAGCCAGTCCCGACCTCCCCGTCCACGCAAAACCAGGAACTTGTGCCCGCGAACCGACTTGAAGTCCGGCGAGTCCACCAAAGCCTCGCTCCCAAAGCCCTCGCTCGGCACATAGACCTGTCGGGCGCCCAGTTCGTGGAGTCGACGGGCCGTTCCCTCTCCCACGGCTGCGAGCTTGGACCGGCGCGGCCAGCGTTGACCAAGGGCCTTGAAGCCATGCTCCACTGCATTGGGACTCACAAAAATCAGCCAGTCATAGCGGTTGGGGTGGGCTACCACCGGCGTGGCCGCCGCCTTGAACAATGGACGGATGGTGAAGATCGGGTGGGCATAGACACGCCCTCCCAGGTTCTCAATCCGTTGTGCGAGCGCTTCATTCTGGCCCTCAGGTCGGGTCAGAAGCACTCCCAGCCCGGCCAAGGGCTTGGGTTCAGGGCGTCGCCGCAAAGTAGTTTCGGATACCTTGTTCATGGAACCTCTTGGCTAGCTGACTTCCCAGCAACTGGGGATCGTGGCCGGACAGGGACTCTCGGTGGATCCGACGGCCATCCACAGAACCGGCAAATGCGAGCAGTCGGATCGTTCCATCTTGCCGGCACCCCGCCCAAGCCCCGACCGGAGCCGAACAATCAACGCCGAGCCCACGCCCGAATGCCCGCTCCGCCGCCGTACTACGGGCACAGTCCGGATCGTGCAACGCGACCAACAGCTCCCTGTGACGGGCGGCTGCGACCCTGCATTCCACCGCGATGGCGCCCTGGCCGATCGCAGGCACGTGGGCTTCCGGATCCAATGACTGTCCGGCCGGCCGGAGACCCAGACGTTCGAGCCCGGCCCGCGAGAGCACCACGGCTTCGCAGCGGCCCTGCCCAATCAGATCAATCCTCGAATTCACGTTTCCGCGCGTCGGCACTACCCGCAGATCAGGACGCCGGGCCAGGATTTGACTCTGACGACGCAGGCTCGAAGTGCCAACGCAAGAACCGGCCGGCAGCTCATCGAGCCCCTCAGCGCCCACCAAGTAGTCTCGGGGATCGCCCCGCGGCAGCACGGCCACGATCTCGAACTCGGGACTCAGATCGACCGGCACATCTTTCAAGGAATGAACCGCCGCATCGGCCCGTCCATCCCGCAGTGCTTCCTCAAGCGCACTGATGAAAAGGCCCTTGCCCCCGATGGGGGCGAGCGATCGGTCGCTCATCTCATCACCCCGGGTGGAAAGCGCTACAATCTCGACCTCGATGGAAGGATCGAGCTGTTGCAGCCGACCCGCGACTTCCCGGGTCTGGATCAAGGCCAAGGGCGAACGCCGGCTCGCGAGTCTCAGGGTCATTTGCCAATTGGAACACAGGCCGGGGGCCAATCTCAATCCGGGGCCAAGATCTCGCGCCGAAGGGCCGGGGCCAGGCGCCGGCTGACCGGAATCCGCGCCGGATGGTCCAGCAACTCAACGAAACGGTCGCCGGACGGCTCGTGCACCAAGCGACGGATCCTGTTTCGGGCGACCAGGAACTGCCGGTGGACCCTGACGAAACGGTCTGCGAATTCCTGCTCGAGCACGATCAGGGGCTCGTTCAAGAGAAGCTGGCCCTGCGCGTGGACAGCCCGCACGTATTTATCCTGGGCCTCAAAATAAAACACCATTCCGACCGCCACCATGCGGAGCTCGCCGCTCGACCGCGAGACGATCCATCGGCGCTTCGCCCCTTCGGGGGGGGGGGCTATGCGCGGCCAACCCCGCTCAATCCGTTCCATCGTCGCTGTGAGTTGCTCAAGGCGGATGGGCTTCACGAGATAGCCCACGGCCCCGACCTCGAACGCCTGGATTGCAAAGTGGTCGTAGGCGGTCGTGAAAATGACACGCGGTGCCTCAACGTCCAAGGCAGCCAGATGCCTCACCACCTCGATCCCATCCATCCCGGGCATCCGGATATCCAGAAAAACCAGATCGACCGGTCGGTCCTGCAATCGAAGCAGGGCTTCCCGACCGTCACAGGCCTCGGCAATCTCCGCTCCGGGCAGAACCACCTCAAGCAGTCCCCGGAGACGTACCCGGGCCAGAGCTTCGTCGTCTGCGACGAGAACTTGCGTCACGAACCGGCCACCCGCCCCCGTCTGGTCACATAAGGAAGATGCAGATGGATCCGGAACTGGCCATCGTCTCCGGCCTCGATCCGGACCGGATCCAGCGTGTCAGGGTAGGCCAGCGAAAGACGGCTTTCCAGGATGTCGAGCCCGAGCCCGTGCCCCCGGCCCGTACGCCGCTCTCCGGACCTCGGATTGCTGATCAAAAGTTCCACGTGGCCTCCCGACAACTGTCCCCTGATTTCGATGCGCCCACCGCCCGCCCTGCCCTCAATCCCATGATAAACCGCATTTTCCACGATGGGCTGGAGAAGGAGGCGAGGGACTTCGGCATCGGCGGGGAGGGTCTGTGTTTCCCAGACGACCTCAAGCCGGTCGCCGAGCCGGATCTGCTCCAAGGCCAGGTAGCGCTTCGCCCAATCGAGTTCCTGCCCCAGTGTGGAACGGGATGAGGGGTCCTGAAGCACGGCGCGAAACAGGTCGGACAGGTCGAGCAGTGCTTGCTCGGCCGCATCCGGCGCCGCCCGGACCAGTGCGATGATGGAGTTCAGCGTATTGAACAGAAAGTGTGGGCGCAGGCGTGACTCCAGCGCTTCGAGACGGACCTCCGCCTCGGCCTGGACCTGGCTCCGCCAGCGACCGAGCACGTAAAGATGCCGCAAGACCAGGAGATCGATGATGGCGGCGGCCAGCGTGCTACGCCAGAGAAACCCCTGGAGCGGCTCCGCAGGGAGCGGCCACAGCACCTCGACCCCCCAGCCGATCCCGATTGCGGTTGCGAGCAGGAGGGTATAGGACAAGAGCAGGGCAGCCGATTGCGGAAGAGGGGGTGCCCAGCGTCGAAGTCCGCAGAGCAGCCCGGCACCCGTCAGGGTGATCCACTGCACATAAAGCGAGATCCATCCCCAGCCAACCCAGAAGGCGCCCACCCATTCCGACTGGACCAGTGTGAGGACCAGGGCCACGAACTCGGCCATGAGGATCAGGCTCAGCGTGGAGGTCCCCGAACAGACTGCGGGCAGGAAACTCCAAGATGCGTGGCTGGCGGGTTGCCGCCCAGCTTTCTTGCGCGCCCCAGCCTCAGGCCCGGCCCTTGTTCTCGAAAAGGGCACGCTTGAGCTCGAAAAGGGCCGACAGGTCTTGCTCCGAGCGATCCGGCAGCCGGTCGTAATGATGGAGAGTCATTTCCACAAGGGGAAGCTGAACGCCCTGCCGTGCGGCCATGTCACGGCAGATGCGCAGGTCTTTGGCGTGAAGCGCCATCTTGAAACCCAGCGGGTAGTTTCGTTCCGCCATGCGCGGACCCCGACGGCTGAGAAACCAGCTCGCCGCCGCCCCCTGGGACAATGCGGCAATCAGTTCCGGGAGCGGCAGCTTTTCGCAGGCGGCGAAGGCCAGCGCCTCGGAAACAGCCTGGTTGATCCCTGCCAGCATCAGCTGGTTGACTGCCTTGGCTGCCTGCCCCTGTCCGGTTGGCCCCAGGTGGGTGACCCGGGACCCAAGCGTTTCGAGGAGTGGTCGGGCATGCTCGACGATTTCCGCCTCGCCTCCCACAAGGAGGGTCAACGTGCCTGCAGCCGCGCCCTCGGTCCCCCCGGAGACCGGGCAGTCCAGGAAAGAGACCCCCCGGGCCTGGAGTCTCGACGCTGCACTACGCGCCGTTTCCGGGGCTGTCGTGGAACAATCAATCACGGTCTGGCCGGAATCGAGGTGCGGGAGTAGGCGGTCCACCAGCTCCAGCACATCGGCATCCCGACTGACACACAGGATGATCACGGGAGCAGCGCGAGCGGCTTCGGCCAAGGTTGTGAAGACCCGCGCCCCCTGCTCCCGACCCCACACCTCGGCGCGTTCCGGGCTGCGGTTCCAGGCTCCGGCGAGACGGCCAGCCCGGGCGAGGGTGGCGGCCATGGGCCCGCCCATGGCACCCAACCCGATGAAACTGGCCTCGTGGAATGCCCCGGGTTCGGTCATGGTGGCAGATCTCCCGTGAGATAGGTTGACCCCTCAAGAATATGCTTGAGTTCCGCCATGAGATTCTGGGCGCTTTCCCGTGGACAGTCGGCCTGCACCAGCTTGTCGGCAACCTGCCGTTCGATCTCGGATCCCTCGACGTGGACATGATGCAGAAGATCACGGGCAGAATCCCCCCGGTGGCGGGCTGTGACCCGAAAACCGGCCTCTGTGGATTCAATGACGGCCGAATCGGTGCCTCCGAACAGGTTATGCATGTCGCCGAGGATCTCCTGGTAGGCACCGAGCAGAAAAAACCCCAGCCAGGGAGGGGGTTGCCCGTTGCTCTCAGGAACTGGAAGGCTTGGCATCAGGCAGTCGGGACCGACATACCGGTCAATCCGGCCATCGGAATCGCAGGTCAGATCATAGAGCCGGACCCGGCGGGTGGCAGGCTGGTCATGTCCGGTAAGTGGCACGATCGGGAAGACTTGATCGAGCGCCCAGATATCGGGCATGGACTGGAAGATCGAGAGGTTGCAGAACATCTTGCCGGCCAGGCGTTCCTCGAGTTCGGCGTATAAATCGGATACTCCAGCCTGGATGGAAGGTGTCCAACGCCGCTCCACCTGGCGCAGGATCAACTGGAACAGGCGTTCGGCCTCGGCCCGGCCTTCCAGCCCGATCTCCCCTCGGCTGAAACGGGCATGCACCTCGGACAGCCAGTAGACAGCTTCTTGATAGGCCTCCTGCGGCGTCTGGACCGCCTCCTGTCCGTAGAGTGACCAGAGTTCTCCGAGTGCCCAGTCGGGATGGGCCGACCGGGTGGGCCGGGTCTCGGAGATCGGTGGCTCGGTTTCGATGACATCCGTGACCAAGAGTGCGTGGTGGGCACTCAGGGCACGACCCGACTCGGACAGGAGATCAGGCTCTGAACACCCAGCCGCCTGGGCAGCCTCCTTGAATGTACGCACGATCACCTCGGCGTACTGTCCGATCGAGTAGTTCATCGAACAGTCGCCACGCGAGCGGGTTCCATCGTAATCCACCGCCAGCCCCCCCCCGACGTCCACCGTACCCAGCGCCATGCCGCGCTGCCTGAGCTCGGCCCAGATGCGTCCAGCCTCCCGCAAGGCTCCCTGGATATCGCGCAGGTTGGCGATCTGGGAACCCATGTGGAAATGCAAAAGCTCGAGCCTGCCCCGCAACTCCGACTGTTCGAGCCGATCGATGGTCTCGATCAGTTCTGGAACGGTGAATCCAAACTTGGACTTGGCTCCACCTGTATTCTGCCATTTGCCCCCGGCAATGCTGGCCAGGCGAACCCGGATACCGAGTTGCGGAATGATGCCGAGAGCGCGGGATTCCTCGAGAATGCGTTCGAGTTCCGTCGGTTTCTCAAGCACGAGATAGACCCGGTGTCCGAGCCGGGTCGCCAGAAGTGCAAGACGGATGTAGTCCCGATCCTTGTATCCGTTGGCCACGATCGTCCCCCCCGGGGGGGCCAAGGCCAAGGCCATGACGAGCTCCGGTTTGCTGCCTGCCTCGAGGCCGATACCGGAACCGGCCGTACCGACCAGGGCCTCAACCACCGCCCGCTCCTGGTTGACCTTGATGGGGTAGATCGGGAGGTACTGGCCAGTGTAGCCCTCCCGGCCGCGCGCCCGTTCAAAAGCCAGGACCAGCTGCCCAAGACGCTGCTGCAGGATCTCCGGGAAGCGCAACAGGATGGGGAGGCGGTGCCCCAAGGCCAAAAGCTGCTCCGTGATCCCGGCCAGATCCAGGCTCCGGGTCCCCTTGGGATCAGGGCGTACGATACAATGTCCCCTTCCATCGATATCGAAGAAGCCCCCCCCCCAACGGGGCAGTCCATAGCGGGATCGTGCCGGGGTACCCATGGTCGTTGACAGGAGAGGATCGGGGGTGGTTGTTTCAACCGGCATGACGGTCCGCTTTTCGACAGGTGAAGGTACCCATATGATGGATGATACCCAATGGTTTGTGGAACCGGCTCCCGGAGCCGGATGCTCGATCGGGCTCCGGGTCCGCAAGCGGCTGGCCCGTGTCGAAAGCCCCTACCAGACGATTGAGATCTTTGAAACAGAGGATTTCGGCCATCTCATGGCCATCGACGGTTGCATCATGCTGACCGAGCGAGATCACTTCATCTACCATGAGATGCTGGTCCATCCGGCGCTCCTGACCCATCCCCTGCCCAGACGAGTCGTGATCGTAGGCGGTGGCGATTGCGGAACCCTGACGGAAGTGCTCAAGCACCCGGAGGTCGAGTCCGCGGTACAGGTCGAGATCGACCAAGCCGTCACGGCACTCGCCCGGCGCCACTTCTCTGAGCTGGCCCGGGCGGGAGACGATCCGCGTGCCGTCCTGCACTATGAGGATGCCCTGCGCTGGATCGAGCGGGCTCCACCGGCCAGTATCGACGTTCTCTGTATTGACAGCACCGATCCGGTCGGTCCGGCCAAGGGGCTCTTTGAAAGCGAGTTCTACAGAACCTGCCGCAGCCGTCTCAAACCGGACGGGATCCTCGCGCTGCAGAGCGAGTCCCCTTTCCTCTACCCGGATCTCGTGAAACAGATCCACGGACGACTCGCTCAGGCCGGCTTCCGGGAACGCCTGCTTCTTCCCTTCTCGCAGCCCACCTATCCCTCCGGAGTCTGGTCGGTCAGCCTCGCCTCCTCAACCACTCCACTCAATCGCTTCCGCTCGCCCGACACCCTCACTCCGCCGCCTCGCTACTATTCAAGCGCACTGCACCGCGGCCTCGTTGACGGCCTCCCCACGCTCTTCCAGCAGCTTCTCTGAGCTAACCGGGTGCCGATGCGGCTTTTTTGCAGAAAAGTTGCATACGGGCCCGGGCATTGTTTTTGTACTGGACCAGATTCTCTCCGCTAAGATATTGACTCTTGCCATTCGGCTGGACGAGCTGGAGCCGGCGAACCGATTCCAGGTGCTGGTACCGCCTACGGGCCACCTGGCAAAACACCTGCGCCTGCGCGGGGGTCAAACCGGGCACCTTGCGGGCCACGGGCTTGGGTTTGCCTTTTTTACCAGACGGCGCCTTGACCGCAGTCTTGGGAGCGCTTCTGCCGCCAAAGCTCGAGGGTGCCGAGAGCGCAAGACGTTGATAACGCACGCCATCAGGCGGCACGTCGGAGTAGTGGACGGTACCATGAGGACCGACCCAGCGGTAGATTCCATGGGCCTGCACCCCACGTGCGGCCAACAGGGCCGCCGCCATCCCGGCACCCACCATCGCCACAACGATTTGCCACCTCATCTCACGACAACGCATCGACATCGGCCTCTCCCGTCCGGATTCGCACAACTTGGACCAGATCCTGAACGAAAATCTTGCCATCCCCGATTTTACCGGTTTGAGCGGAGTGCGCAATAGCAGCCAGTGCAGGCTCCAGAAGTTCATCGACAATCGCAACCTCTATTTTTGTTTTTGGAAGAAAATCAACAAGATATTCAGCTCCTCGATAGAGTTCGGTATGCCCCTTCTGTCGGCCGAAGCCCTTGACCTCCGTCACGGTCAGCCCCTCGATCCCCACGGCATTGAGCGCTTCACGTACTGCATCCAGTTTGAACGGCTTGATGATGGCCGTGATCATCTTCATTGAGCTGCCTCCCCCGCTTCGAGCGCAGATTCGGATGGGTCAAACGCGTTAAACTATATACCCTTCATGCTTTCGTGCCCGACAGGACCGGAGAAAGAAGATGGCTACGCTTTCAGACTCGCTCGACTCGGTATTGTGCAAGATCCGGCAGGCCCTCCCCGATGATCTCGAGGACCTGGGTCGGGACCTCAGGAAGAACCTGAGGGCCCGCATGAACGGTGCCTTGAGCCGCCTGGATCTGGTGACGCGCGAGGAATTTGAGGCCCAGCGCGAACTGGCCACGCGTCTGTCGGAACGGATCGAGGCACTCACCGCCCGACTCGAGGAGATGGGTGGCCGCGATAAGTCCGAGACAGGAGAGGCCCCCTCCCGCAAGACGCCTCGCCACTGATTCCGAGGCGATTACTTCCCGGGATCAGGGCTTGGGTGGTGCCAAGGGGTGCTGGGCCAGTACCCAGCGGGCCAAGGTTTCGGCTTGGGCCAAAGACAGTTGGGGATGGGCCGGCATGGCGATCCCCCCGGTCCACGGATTCCAGTAACCCACCCCTCCCTTGATGATCTTGTGGGCCAGTTTCACAACGGCCGCCGCAACCTGCCCACGGAAGCGGTAGGCCACCCAGGCATAGGCCGGCCCCACCACTTTGCTATCGATGGCATGACAGGCGAAACAGCCCTGGGCTGTCATGAAATGCCTGATCTCGGCCGGTGTCTTGAGAGCCGGGCCCTGGACAGTTGCCATCATAGGCGTCGCGGCGCCCTCCCCCGAAACGGATTTTGATTCCAGGCCGACCTGGCCCACTGGCCGCAGCCGCAGGTAGGCCTGCCGCTCGGCCAGGCGGGAAGACCCAAAACTTTCATCACGGGACCGGATGGCAAGCCCATTCGCCAGGAAAATCAGGAGGACCGCAGTAACGAGCAGCGCCAGCAGGAAGATGGAAAAGGTCTGGATGAATTTTCGGTCTTGAAGATCCATGCCGGGCTCCACGGAGATTGATAGGGAATCGCAAGCAATATTATAGGGGCAGCCCATGGCCAGTGTTCTCGCCCGCCCGGGGGCTGTCCTCCGCACCCACCCCGAAGAGCGGTCGGAGCGGGAATCCGGAGACTTGGGGTTTATAGTAGTCTCTACCCTCCCTCTCACGACCACCCTACGATCCCACGCATGCAGATCCCGGAAATCCTGCTTGTCGAATCCGAACATCGGCCAGGCAGCTTGGGCCGGATTCTCACCGCAATCGGAGAGTGCGGTGTCGTGATCGATCACCTCACGGCCGTCCGTCGCCACCAAGACAGGACCACTTGGGAGATCACGATCGAGATTGATGAGGAAACCGGCCGGAGAGTCACCGAACGGCTGGCCGCCTTGCCGAACGCGCGGCTTGTCGGCAAATCGGACCGCGTCTTCGATCGGCACCGTGGTGGCAAGATCGAGATGGTCGCCAAGGTCCCGCTCGACTCTCTCCAGCAGTTGCGTGACCTCTACACCCCGGGAGTGGCCCGCGTTTGCCTGGCCATCCGAGACGATCCCGAAAAGATCCGGGAATGGACCAACTACGGCAATAGTGTCGGGATCGTCACAAACGGAACGGCCATCCTGGGACTGGGAGCGATCGGGGCCCAGGCCGGACTGCCTGTGATGGAAGGGAAATCCATGATCTACAGCCGGATGGTCGGCCTCTCGGGGATCCCGGTGCTGCTCCGCGAAACTGAACCGGGAAAAATTGTGGACACCATATTGGCCATCGAAGGGAGTTTCGCCGCGATCCATCTGGAAGACATTGCGGCACCCGCCTGCTTCACCGTGACCCGGGCTCTCGAACAGGCGCTCGACAAGCCGGTCCTCCATGATGACCAGGACGGAACAGCGGTGGTTACGCTGGCGGCCCTTCTCACGGCCGTGCGCAAGACCGGGATCAATCTCCATGAGGCGGTCGTGGGCCAGGTGGGACTGGGCGCGGCCGGAATCGGGATCGCCCGTCTCATCCGCGACTTTGGTGTACGTGACCTGATCGGAACGGACCGCCGGCCAGAAGCCCGCAACGAGTTCGAGCAGCTCGGAGGGACCCTCGTCACCCTGGAGAAGCTGATGCACGACGCCTCAATCGTGATTGCAACCACCGGGGTCAAGGATCTCATTGCTCCTGCCTCCATCCAGCCGGGCCAGATCATTTTTGCCCTGTCCAATCCCGAGCCGGAAATCTCGGCCCGACACGCACTGGAAGCCGGTGCGGCCTTTGCCACCGATGGACGCAGTGTCAACAACGCCTTGGGCTTTCCCGGCCTCTTCCGGGGCGCGCTCGATGCCCGGGCCCGCAGGTTCACGCGGGAGATGCTGCTCGCAGCCTCCTACCGAATGGCTGAACTCGCGCCGGACGGGGAGATCCTTCCGGATGTGCTCGACCCTGCTACACACGCGGCCGTGGCCCACGCGGTCAGCCAAGCCGCCAACCGGAAATCTCCTTGACATAAGTCAAGACTCCAACTTCAAAAACAGGCTAACATGGGGAAATCGGATGGCCCTGCTCCTTGGAGGTCACCCATGAAACACCTCTTCATTGGATTTACCCTGATCCTCTTCGTATCCTGTCTCGGGAGAGCAGCGTCCGCCGCAACCCCACCGACACCCGCCCCTCCCCCCTCTCGTGTGCTCACCAGCTGCTACATGTGCCACAGCACCCACGGCAGCGACCCGCGCTTCGGTTTCATTCCCCGCCTAGCCCACCAAAGCAAAGTCTATATCGAGGAGCAGCTCAAGGCTTTCCGTGATGGCAGCCGCTCGGATCCACCGGGTGTGATGTACATGTGGCCGGTGAGTGAAGCGCTTAGCAACCGGGAAATCGTGGCGGTTGCCCAATGGTACGCTTCCCAGCCGCCCCCTCCGCCCCAGCCGGGTGGGCGTCTCAGTGCGGCGGGCAAGATCATCTTCCACCAAGGAATCCTGAAGCAGGATGTTCCGGCCTGCATGAGCTGCCATGGACCCGATGCCGCGGGGAGCGGCATTTATCCCCGCCTCGCAGGGCAGAACGCAGAATACCTGGAAGAGCAGCTTCGGTTCTTCAAGAGTGGTGTCCGCCATGACAAGAACGCCGACATCATGCACATGATCGCGATCCACCTGACGGACCGCCAGATCCGGGCGGTCGCCGAATACCTCACCACCCTCTGAGTGAAATCCCCGAACCCGACCAGATCCCCGTTTCACCACCCGAGACAGTCTCCATGAAGACGCGAGCGACCCCCACAAGCGTACATCCCGGACACCACCTCATTCTGGCCGTGATTCTGGTTCTTGTGACCCTCGCATTCCCCCGACCGGCCCACGCCATCCCGAGTTATGCCCGGCAGACAGGCTGGTCCTGTTCGGTTTGCCACACGATCTTTCCGCAACTCACGCCGATCGGCCGGCTGTTCAAGCTGGGGGGCTATACCACCGCCAATTTGGCTGGCATGCAACAGCTCCGTCAGAAGCTCCGGCGGATGGCACCTTTGGCACTGGACCGGGATCCACCACTATCAATCATGATCCAAGCGTCGGACTCGTTCATCCAGGGGGGGGATGCCAACCAATTCGGCTCGGGCGGGACCACGGGTCAGGGGTCTGTCGAATTTCCAGAGCAGGTGAGCCTCTTCTATGCCGGGCGGATCGCGAGCCACATCGGCGCATTCTTCCACCTCACGTACACGCATAGCGGCGCTTTCGGGCAGGATGATTCCGACATCCGTTGGGCGGAACACGAGAACGAGCCGGATGGCAGCACTCTCATCTACGGCATCGACATCAACAACACACCGACCGAACCGGATCCCTGGAATTCGGTGCCCGACTGGAACTGGCCGTTTTACACCTCCAACTACTCACCGCTTCGGGATATCCCGGCACCGTACGTCGTCCAAGCCAGTGGTGCCAGCGAACCGGTCGCCGGACTCGGCGGATATCTAGCCTATCTTTTCGGCCGGGGACAGGATCACTGGCTTTACCTTGAAGCGGATCTCTACCGGTCCGGCGTCGGGATCGGCGCTGGCACAAACCAAGTCTACGGCCCCTATACTTTCGGCCCGATCCGGAACATTGCCCCCTATCTCCGGATTGCCTTCGAACAGAACTATGCAGCCTGGAACTGGGAGGTGGGCGCACTCGGCATGGATACCAACGTGTACCCGACGACCGTCGCCTCCGGTGCGAGCGACCGTCTTCTCGACTACGGACTCGATAGCCAGGTCCAGTACCTGGGGCTGAGCGGCGACCAGATCTGGACGGCGCATGTGAGCTGGATCGGGGAAAACCAGTACTGGGAACCGGTTCCGTCGATCGGTTTCAAGCCACATGCGGAAGACACACTCGATACGGTCAATGTCAACGGCCAGTACCTGCTCAAGCACCGCTATGGTGCCGGCTTGGGTTACTTCTGGGTCTGGGGCAACCCGGATCTCGCGCTTTACGGACCCGTGACCGGCAATCCCGCAGGACTCGTGAGTGCCAATGGAAGTCCCGACACAAACGGGTTCATCCTCGAACTGGACTACCTCGAGGCCCAGAACGTGGAGCTTTCGCTACAATACACCGGCTTCAATCAATATCTGGGGGCCAGCTCGGACTACAACGGCCAAGGCCGGAATGCGTCCAGCAACAACTTCCTCTCCCTCCTCATGTGGCTGGCGTTCTAGGAGGCACGGAGACATGACGATCTCATCCCACCCGAGGACCATTTACCCATCCAAGTAGACTGACGGAACCCTACGTCCGTACCGAGCCCCGGGACCGGGGTACTTCTCACTTCTTCGTGCGGTTGGACATGTCGGAGTGGCGGGTGCAGCACATCTGTCTCCTCCGGAGATCACCCACCGAGGTGAACAAGATGCAGGCATCAAGGGCCGCCCTCGGTGACAACCGCGTCGCATCCAGACCGGACCAGACCTTCCAGACGTAATTCTTCTGCTCCGTGGCGAGGCACAGCCTTCCGTGAGCGCATCCCCCTCTTGTAAGTCCATGCCTTCATCGTCGACCACGCACACATTCGCCCAAGACCGATGCTGCCCACGGGCACGACGACCCTCCCAGGCGGCAAACACATGCTCGACCTGCACACGCACTCGGGACCTCGTGCGATTCCTGCGCCTCCGCGGCACTTTGACAAAACTCGTAACCACGATCCGACCGCTGTTGGGCCTCATCCCCTGTGCAGCCAAATTGTCTCTGTTGAATTCCGAGTGGATACGCATCATGGATGGAATACCACCAGAGAACCCGATGAGGAGTGGCGGTGATGGCGGAAGTGAAGCTCTTTGAGTCCTTGGGGATGGAGACGCCCTGGTTTGTGCGGGAGTGGCCTTTAATGCCACGGACCGGACGTTGGCATTGCCGTGGGCTTCAGGACCGGCACACGGTTTTGGGTCACGGGTGAAGTCTCCCGATGGGGCCGTGCGCCAGATTGAACCCGCCTTTGGTGGCCCGCTTCGTACGCTCTCACCCCGAGGCATCATCGCCTGGATCCAGATGCGTGTCACCAACGGGTCCCCCTGAACGTTCTGAACGGGCTATTCCGGGCCGCCCAGCGCAAAGCCCGCGGTCACGATCTTCTCCACCATCCGCACCGGATCTTCCTCAAATTCATCGGCACCGAAACCAGGGGGATCCCGTTGGAACTGGCCAAGCACCATCTCACCAACCTGCTACCATTCCCAAACAGCCCCTTGATGGTCCCACAATTTGTACACAGGCGTGACTGCAGGTCCGGAACCTCCGTCTGGCACTATTCCCTTCGAGGCCCGGGCCGACGGTGGCTTCTGCCGCTGGCTCCTCCAGTCCCGGAGCACGGTCGCGGTCAGCACCTATCAGGCCGGGGTCCTGGCCTTTTTCTCGTGGAACGGAATGCAAATCTCGGTCTTCCTGCGTCGCTTCGAGAAGGTGATGGGATTGGACTGGGATGGGAATCGACTCGTGGTGGCGACCCGCCATGCACTCGTGATCCATGCCAACTCCCCGGTCTTGGCCCGCCGGTTCCGCGATAACAACAAATATGATGCCCTTTACCTTCCCAGGGCGAGCTACCACTACCCGGACCTCCACGTGCATGACGTGGGCCTCGTCCCGGATTCGGTCTGGATGGTCAACACCCGTTTTAACTGCCTTTCCCATCCGAGCGACCGGATGACCTTCGAACCCATCTGGTTCCCTCCTTTCATCACGGATCTCGTCCCGGAGGACCGCTGCCACCTGAACGGGTTGGCCATGCGGGATGGCAAGCCGGCATTCGTCACTGCGATCGCCGAAACGAACACCGCCGGAGAGTGGCGTGACCACAAGGCAAAAGGAGGGATCGTCATCGAGGTCGAGTCACGCGAAATCGTGGCCCGTGATTTGTCCATGCCGCACTCACCGCGCTGGCATGAGGGTGCGCTCTATGTGCTGAACTCCGGCTCAGGCGAACTCCTCCGGATCAATCCACAGGATGGATCCAGGGAGGTCATCTGCCGCCTGACGGGGTACCTCCGGGGGCTCACCTTCCATGGGCCCCATGCGCTGGTCGGCCTGTGCCAGGCACGGGAGACCGCCCTTTTCGGTGGTGTGCCGGTTGCCGAGACTGGCAAGCGCCTGCTGTGCGGGGTTGCGCTGGTGGATCTCCGTACCGGCCATACCGCAGGTTTCCTGGAGATCACCTCGGGCTGCACCGAACTGTTCGACCTCCGGGTGCTCCGGGGAGAGGTTCGACCTGCCATCGTCCACATCGACAGTCCCGATGCGAAAGAGGCCATTGCATTGCCCCACACTCATTACTGGTTGCGGCCGGAAAACATCATCAAGGACTGAGCCGGGGGAGCGGGGCGAAGTGGCGACCGGACCGACCCGCTCCCGTATAATCCTGACAGGGGAGGGGGAGATCCGGTGAATCCTGAAGATCTCAGGTCTCGCAATCGACGAAAATGGGATGACAGCCATCCGCAGAGGGATGGATACAGTCCGTCCGGACGCAACCGGCGGAAAGTCTCCCGATGAGACTGGTCCGTCGTCTCCGGCGTGGCTGGAAACGCCTCTTGGCGGATCCCGTTCTGGTCGCCACAGGCCGGCGGCTTGGACTTTATGCCCGTCTGACCCGCCTGAACCGCCCGATCGGCGCCCTGCTCCTGCTCTGGCCTACACTCTGGTCGCTCTGGCTCGCGAGCCGGGGGCATCCACCCGCCCGCCTGTTTTTCATCTTCGTGTCGGGAGTCTGGCTGACTCGCAGTGCCGGATGCGCCATCAACGACTTTGCCGACCGTCACTTCGATGGTCGGGTACCGAGAACACAAAACCGGCCGCTTGCCCAGGGAAGCCTGCACCCCTGGGAGGCTTGGCTGGTTGCACTCCTCCTCGGAATTCCAGCCGCATTCCTCCTGACCCTCCTGCCGGTCCTCGACCGCTGGCTTGCGCTCATCGGCGTGACGCTCATGGTGAGCTATCCCTTCCTCAAGCGCTGGATATCCCTTCCCCAGCCCTATCTCGGCCTCGCATTCGGGTGGGGGATTCCCATGGCCTGGGTGGCGGCCGGCCGGGAGCTGGATGCCACCGTTGCATTGCTATTCGTGGCCAACATCCTCTGGGCCACGGTCTATGACACCTTTTACGCCATGGCGGACCGCCCTTGGGACCGCAGGATCGGGATCCGTTCGACGGCCATCCTGTTTGGCGAATACGACCGCCTCATCGTGATTTTGCTTCAGCTCCTCCTTCTGCTGGGTCTCTATCTCCTCGGTCGCGATCTCAGGCTGAGCTGGATCTACGATACAGGACTCGTGGCTGCCGGATGTTTCGCGATTTACGAGCAGACGCTCGCCTGGAACCGGAGCCCTGAAGGCTGTTTCCGTGCCTTTCTCAACAACAACTGGTTTGGCGCTGCGGTTTTCGCTGGAATTATCCTCAATTACACGCTCGTCCACTGAACCCGTAGTGCCGGAAAAGCGTTTCGGCGTGTTAAGATTTCGGGTAGGGGAGAGGTACCGAAGCGGTCATAACGGCGCCGACTCGAAATCGGATGGGCGGCAACGCCACGTGGGTTCGAATCCCACCCTCTCCGCCACTTGAGAAACCGACCCCTCCCCGACGGCAAAAACTTCCTCTCACAAGTGACCGTCAGGCGGGTTCCGTCAGTGTTTTATATTGATGAAGGGTCGTCCCCGAACAAGATCCGGGTTCCAGTTCACGGGCCTTTCGGGTGCAGGAGCCGGTGCCGTTACCGATTCGGGACAGAAAGACACCATGCAAGGTGAATAGGCCCCATATCCATATCCTCCGAACCCGTAACCATCTCCGTAGCCGTAGGGATAGCCAAACGGTCCATAGCCCGTCGTCCGGCTGTAGAACAGCGAGGCGGAAAGCTCGATATGCCGGTTGATCCAGTAGTTGCCTTGTGTGTAGATATACCACTGGTTCATGCCGGGATATCCGAATCCCGGCGTATTATAGGATTGTCCGTTCAAGTAACCGGCACTCACGATCACACTGCCCCGGTCGTTGCCGACCGCAAAACCAACGTTATAGCCTTGGGTCACGCCTCCCCAATGACCCGGGGTTTCATAGACCCCGAGGAAGGCACTCGCCATGGCCGTGGACCAGGTCTGGCTGGTGATGACATTGATCACCCCACCACCGGATGGGCTGGCCGGGACGCCGGGCGGGTCGGCTGCAGGTGGAAGGACCTCGACCTTGGAGATGGTCGAAGCCGGGATCAGGAGACTCGATCCTACGGGAGTTCCCGAATCCGCGAGCCAGCGATGACCATTGACGAGAACCAGGGGACGCGGCTGCTCCTCAGTCAAGTGGCGCAGCACAGGAGCTGCGTGTCCGGTCCGGGCCCCATACTCGGAAATCGATTCGAGGAGATTGCCCATCGCGATATTGCCGTGCAGCCGGAGTTGCCGAGGGCTCAAGACAATGAGAGAGGGGGCCGGACTCCGCACCGGGAGGCTTCCATGGGGATTCTGGCCAGCCCCTGGTCCGATCCCGGCACGAGCCTGCGCAAAGACAGGGATCGAGAGAAAACAACTGGCGAAGACGGCGACCCAAGTCCCGGCTTGCCCTCGTTGCATGCCTTTGTGCTGGCTCATTCCGGTAGACCTCCCAAGCGAATGCTGGGAAACCCGCCCAAGAAGGCGGAATACTTATTTTCTACGCCAGCTCGACCGAGCTGTCAAGCCATTCTTGCAAGGGTCCGGCCAAGTACTCCTAACTCTATTATTGATATTTTTGACATTGGGGTCGGTCATAAACCGCATGTTTCATCAGCCGAGCCCCCGACCTGGACCCAGAGGGGGCGCTATCGTGTAGGCCATGAATCCCTCTGGGATGGGGCCCAAAGCAGAGCCGGATTGGGCCACAACCCGCAGGAACCGATATGGTGGGCTCCAAGTGGTCGGGCCCTTCCAACCCGCCCGGGAACAAACCGCTAAACTATGGGGATCGGGTGCGCCCGTAGCTCAGTTGGATAGAGTACAGCCCTCCGAAGGCTGGGGTCACAGGTTCGAATCCTGTCGGGCGCGCCATTCCTCCTGCATCGGGATATCATGGAACCACGGATCCGGCGGGAATCTTTGTTTATTTCGCGGGACTGGCGCCGGCTCCTTCCTCGCGGGATCGCCGTCGTGACTTCGACGGACTGTCTCCAGCCCCAACCTCCTCGCCCATCAGCTGGCGAAGCAGGCTCGATTCCCTTTTGTAGAAGCCTTCGGTATGCAGCGAATCCTCGAGCTTGAGCACCTCATAGTCGAGGTGGTGGACAATCTCGTGAAGGAGCGTGCGGAGAAAGGTCTTGAACGCAACGACCTGCCGCCGCTGGACCGTCCGCATCCAGAGGGTAATCAGTGGTCGGGCCCTGACCTGATCGGCCTCGTAGAGACCGTGGAGCTCTCCGTGCGAGTTGGAGGGACGCCGTTCGAGGACCCGCACTCGGACCGGGGGGCTCCCGAACGCATCGTTCAGGAGCTGGGCAAGCGCTTGGGCTGCCGCTTCCACCGCTGGACGGGATTCGATGGCCAGTGCATTCCGGAGGTTGGTCACGGCCTCGTGAGGAATCGCTCCGGGATCGAGCGGCAGGGTCTCGATCCGGTTACTCCGGTCGTAGATTTTCCGCTGTCGTGGCGTAAGCCGGTGATAGTAACTGAAAACCATCGGTTTGCCTGAGGCCGGGGCCTCTTAGAGTGTACCCGGACCCGAACCGCTCGGCTGGCTGCGGAACCCGGGCTCAGTCCGTATCGAACTGGTCCCACCAATGCCAAGGGGGTGGGGTCGGCGTTTGGGGGCGCGGCATCATCCGGGCCTGCGAACGGACCCGGTAGAGGATGAGCCCTCCCTGTGCCGGGATCGAAAGGACACGCGTGAAATAAGCGGGATTGGGTGCCGGTGACAGGGTGACGGATCTGGGCTTCCGGCCGGGGACAGGAAGCGTGTTGCGATACACAATGAGATAACTGCCCGCATGGATCCGGCCGGACCGGACCTCGGCATACAAGGCACGGGCCGAGCGGACGAAGGGTATCGGAGCCTGACGGAGAGGATAGAGCGCATAAATTGTGGGCGGGGCGGGGTAGAGGTAGCTCACGAAAGGATCCGGGTGGTGCGCCAGGTAACTCCGCAGGACCGGGAGTCCGCGCATCGTTTCGGGTGTCGGAAGAATGCCGGGGAGAACCCAGCCAGGCAGGACGAAAAGAGCGACAAAACCTGCAACGGCAAGAAGAAATACCGAGATTCCATACCCCACCCTGGAAACCAGGCGGGCCCGCTTACCGAACGCCCAGCCCATGGCACCCACGCTCAGGGTCACGATGGCCGGGGCCGCCGGCAGGATGTACTTGCTCTGCTTCGAGACCGATGCCGAAAAGAAGAGAATCGTCCACAGTGTCCAGAGCAGGGCAAGCCGAAAAGCGGGGTCCCCTCTCCGGCGCCAGGCAAGGACGATCCCGAACGGAAGGAGGAAGGCCCATGGGAAGAAATCCCCCCACAGGCTTTTCAGGTAGAGAAAGGGTCCGTGCTCGTGGTCGAGCCCCGACAGGAAACGGGTGAAGTTCTGGTAGATGAAAAAGGCCCGGTCGAAGTCCCAGTTCGACTGGAGTCCGGCCATCAGGGCCCAGAGGGCAAGGACCCCCAAGGAGAGGGCGAGTCCGCGGAGCGGGCGCAAGGACCGGATCCCGTGCCAGAGCCCACGCCATCCTTCCCGGGAAAGGGGCCAGAGCCCCGGCGTGGAGGCCACGAGGTCGAGCCCCATCGCCGGGAGCGTGATGGCAAGCCCGACTGGGCCCTTGGCTGTGGTGGCAATCGCGAGTCCGCCCCAGAGTTCCCAGGGGAATCGGGTACCGGATCCCTGCCGGTGGCGCAGGTAGCCGGTATAGGCCATGAGCACGCCGAGCGCCAGGAGACTGTCGGTATGAGCCGTGAAGAAGTTGTACAGGGCGATCGGAAGCGCGGCCAGGGCGAGACGGGGCAGGGTCGGGCTCACACCAGGAAAGGCACTTCTCACCCAGCGGCCCATCCAGAAGATCCAGAGCAGGTACGCCACCGTTCCCGGTACCCGGATGGCTGCCCGGAGGGGCAGGCCCACCAGGCGGGCGATGATGGAAAGCCAGTAATAGAGGGGGGGGTACTCGACGTAGGGCAGTCCATTCTTGAAGGGGACCCACCAGCTGCCCCGGGCGATCATCTCGCGCACAACCTCGGCAAAACGGGGCTCCTCGGCCGGGATCAGCCCATGGGTGAACATGGCGATTCCGTAAACCAGGGCCAAGAATACGAACAACCCGATGGCAAGTCGCCGGTCGGCGCGGGGTTCGAGCTCGGGGCCGAGCACAGGGGGAGAGGGATCGTTCCGGAACAAGGGTCTCGCCGATACACAATGGCTCAAGGACCGGGGAATTTTACCGGAGGACGGGATTCGGCGATACGATGCTATAGTCCGGTGAGAGGCTGCCGTGAACTACGACCATCGCTTCCACGCCGGGAACTTCGCTGACGTCCACAAGCATCTCGTTCTGATCGCCCTGCTTGAACGTCTGTCGGAAAAACCCACTCCCTGGTTCTACCTCGACACACATGCCGGTTCCGGGCTTTACGATCTGGACCGTCTCCCGCAGGATCCCCCGCCGGAGTTTCGCCGCGGCTTCGAGATCCTCTGGCAGAACTCCCCTGCCGATCCCCTGCTCGCGAGATACCGTGCACTCGTGGCCCAGGACAACCCCTCCGGCACCCTCCGCTGGTATCCCGGTTCGCCCCTGCTCGCACACCGGCTGGCCCGCTCCAATGACCGGCTCGCTTTCGTGGAAGCCGTGCCCCAACGCCAGGCCGAACTCAAGCGTCATCTCGGTCGGCGGCCTGGTGTGCACTGCCGGGACGGTTTTGAGGCTCTGCTTGCGCTCACGCCACCTCCGGAAGGTCGTGGGCTCGTCTTCCTCGATCCACCCTACGAGCAGGTCTCCGAAGCGGACCGGCTTGTGGAGACCCTGTCCCGGGCCTGCACACGGTTCCCACAAGGCATCTTTCTCGCCTGGTATCCCTGGGTGGACACGGACTGGACGAATGGCCTCAAACGGCGCCTCGACCGGATTCCCCGGATCTCCTTCCTGGACTGGTGGCGCCCCCGGGGAAACGGCCTCTGGGGCAGCGGGCTTGCCCTCGTGAATGTTCCCTACGGCATCCCCGAGCGGCTCGAACGGCTCGCACCGGAACTCTCGTCCCTCTTCCGGGACCCGCCGGGATCCACCGGATGGCGGACCACATGGACTTCCGGAGACGGCCGGGAACTGCCAGGCCGACCCCGCCTCCGGGGCTGACCCGGATATGAACGCGGTCATGGCCGGGAATCTCGCCACTGCCATCCTCGCGATCCATTTGGTGATCATTGCCTACAACGTGGCCGGACTGATCGTGATCCCTTGGGGGGGAATCCGGGGCTGGTCCTTCGTCCACAATTTCTGGCTTCGTCTGGTCCATCTCGTCGCCCTCTCCATCGTCGCGCTCCAGGCCCTCCTCGGCCGAGCCTGCTTTCTCACCCTCTGGCAGGCCCAGCTCAGCGCTCGCGCTGCCGGGAGAGCCCCGGCCCCACTGATCGCACACTGGATCGACGGGCTCGTGTTCTGGCCTATCCCACTCTGGGTTTTTACCCTGATCTACGTCGCGGTCTGGATTTACGTGGTCGCGCTCTGGTGGATTTTCCCTCCGCGTCATCCCTGAATCCCCTTCCCCCGTCCGATTCCTCGGGACGCGACGTATCCTCTGCAAGAAGGTCACGAATGGCTATCCGGATCTCCTCTTCGGTGAGTAAAACTGCATCGGCCGCCGGACCGAGTGGAATGTAGCAATCCTCGGACACGAGCCGCCGGAAGGGAAGCTGGTGGGCACGTTCCCCCAAGAGCGTCACAATTTCCTCGGAGACGCTCCCGGTCCGGCGCCCCTCGTCAACAACCAGGACCCGGCGTGCCTGTCCGAAAGCAGCGACGAGGGCCTCGTGGTTGAGTGGCTTGAGCCAGCGCAGGTCAAGAACCCCGACCCGTTTTTGGGTTCCAGTGGCTTTCACGGCCCTCAAGCTCAAATAAACGCCGTTACCATAGGTCACGACGAGGAGATCGAGATCTTCCCGGGGCCCATACCAGCGGGGCTCGCCGAAAGGTACGGCCGATCCCCCTTCCGGGTAGGGAGCAAGCCAGAGACGGTCCCCGGTCACGTGAAGGTCCTTGGTCATGTAGAGGGCGATGGGTTCGAGGTATACCACGATGCGCCCATCGACCCGGGCAAGGGCAAGGGCGGTCCGGAGCAGCCCGACAGCATCATCGGCCCGGGCCGGGCAGACCACGACAAGCCCCGGGATATCGCGGAAAATACTCCAGCTGTTGTCGTTGTGGAAATGCCCTCCGAATCCCTTCTGGTAGGCCAGCCCGGGAATGCGGACCACGAAGCCGTTGCGGTACTGGTCGGCGGAGAAAAACTGGAGGGAGCAGGCCTCTCCCCGGATCTGGTCTTCGGCATTGTGAAAATAGGCCAGGTACTGGATTTCAGCAACCGGCAGGAGCCCCAGGAACGCCCCACCCTGGGCCAGGCCCAGGATGGTCTGCTCATCCAGGAGCGTGTTGAACACGCGACGTCCCCCGAAGCGGCGGTGGAGTCCCGAGGTGACGGTATAGACGCCCCCCTTCTGGGCCACGTCCTCCCCGAAAAGGACCAGTCCGGGATAGCGGTCGAGGGATTCGGCGAGCGCACGGTTGATTGCGATCGAGAGATGGAGACGCTCCTCCGCACGGGTCGATCCTTCGTCCCCCGCCCCTGGCTGCACCCTCCCCGCCTCGGCGGCGACGGCCGCAGGTGAGAGTGGTGCAAGCGGTTTCATCACCTCCTGTGTGCCCGAAAGCCGCGGGGACCGGATGGCGCGTTCCGCCGCCTGTTCCACCCGGGCCTGGGCCGTCTCGTAGGCCGCGAGGAGCTCTGCCCCCGAGGCCAGGCCCCGCCCGTGGAGCAGGCAGGCCGTTGCGAGGACGGGATCGCGCGCCTCATCCGCCTCGATCTCCCCGATCGGGCGATATTCGGTCTCGGCATCGGTTCCCGCATGGCCGAGCAGACGGACCACGCGGAGATGGAAGAAGACAGGCGCCTGCCTTGTGCGGCAAAACTCGAGCGCTTCCCGAGCCTTCCGCCAGACCTCGAAGAGATCGCTGCCATCTGCCGAGTAGTAACGGAGCCCGGAGCGGCCCCGGTAGTTGGATTCGATCCAGCCGGAGGGGGTACGGACCGAGATCCCAAGCCCGTTGTCTTCGCACAGACAGAACAATGGGCAGGCCAGTCCCTGCCAGGCGGTTTGGGCAGCCGCGTTGAGCGCGCCGAGCGCCGTGGAATGGTTGGCGCTCGCATCACCGAAGCTCACGAAGACGAGGCCGTCCCGCGGCCATTTTCGGGGCTCCAGTCGACGCGCTGACTCCAGAAGTGCCGCCGCACCGAATGCCTTGGGCAAATGACTCGCAATCGTGCTGGTCTGTGGTGGAACCAAAAGATCGGGGTGCCCGAACACCTTGTGCCGTCCCTGGGCGATCGGATCATCCCGGCTGGCCACAAGCGAGAGCGCGATGGCGTGAACCAGGTCGAGACCGGGCTGATGCCGGGCCCGCTCCAGCATGAAGGCACCACTCCGGTAATGCAGGAAAGCAGGATCGGTGAGCCGAAGCAGTCGCCCCCAGACCGCATTGGCCTCGTGCCCGCTGCTGCCGATCGTGTAAAAACCCTGGCCCCGTGCCCGCAGCAGGCGGGCCACAAGATCAAGGTGGCGGGAGAGGAGCTGGGATTCAAAAAGCTCCCAGAGATCATGGACGGAAAGCCCTCCCGTCTCCTCGAGCACTGCCCCCGATTCCCGCGCCGGGGGAGGGACTGTCGTCTCACCCAGGGCGGACAGGGCCGCCCGGGTCTTGGCATCAAGGATCTCGGCCCGATGGATGCTGCGCTGGGCTTGGCGGGCGAGGCGTGGACCCTGTGTTTTTGATTCAGAAGGCATCGAATCCCGTTACCGCCTTGCCCACGACCAGTTCGTGGATGGTCTCGGTCCCCTCGTAGGTCGCAACACTTTCGAGGTTGAGGGCATGACGAAGCGGGGGAAACTCCGTTGTGATCCCGGCCCCGCCCAGTAGATCCCGTGCCTCACGGGCGATCTCGAGCGCCATTCGGACGTTGTTCCACTTGGCAAGTGAGACCTGCGCCGGATCGAGTGTCCCCTGATCCTTGAGTTGGCCCAGCCGGAAAGCCAGGAGCCGGGCCAGGGTGAGCGCGCGAACCATCGCCGCAATCCGCCGCTGGACTGTCTGTGTGGCGGCCAGGGGCCGTCCAAAGAGTTCACGGGTCCGGGTGTAATCGAGAACCGTGGACAGGCAGGAACGGGCTGCACCGAGCGCACCCCAGGCGATCCCGTAACGGGCTTGGGTCAGACAGGACAGGGGGGCCTTGAGGCCTTGGGCTCCCGCCAGCCGGTTTTGCTCTGGGACAGTCACGTTTTCGAAAAACAGAGCAGCAGTATCGGAAGCGCGGAGGGAAAGCTTGTGATGGATGGCCTGCGCGTGGAATCCCGGCATGCCCTTTTCCACGAGGAAACCCCGGATACCCTGGTCCGTCTGCGCCCAGACCACGGCAAGGTCAGCCAACGTGCCGTTCGTGATCCACATCTTCGAGCCCGAGAGAATCCAGTTCCCGCCTTCCAGCCGGGCCCGGGTCTGGAGCGCGGCGGGATCCGACCCCCCGTGTGCCTCGGTCAGGCCAAAGCATCCAATGGCCTCGGCGCGGGCCAGTTTCGGCAACCAGCGGGCTTTCTGCTCTTCCGTCCCATAGGTCGCAATCGGGTACATGACGAGGCTCGACTGGACCGAGACAAAACTCCGCAATCCGCTGTCCCCCCGCTCCAGCTCCTCGCAAATCACGCCATAGGCCAAGGCACCGAGCCCGGGGCAACCGTAGCCGTGGACGGAACTTCCGAGAATGCCGAGCGACCCGATCTCGGGAATGAGTTCCATCGGGAAAAAGCCTTCCTCGAAGGCCCGGGGCAGGAGCGGCAGTGCCCGTTCATCAACGAAGCGCGCCACGGTGGACTGCACGAGACGATCCTCCTCCGTGAGTTCCGAACCGATCCCGAAAAAATCTTCCGGAGACATGCCAGTTTCCCCCCTTTTGGGCCCTCATGATACCGGAAACACACCTCCCCGGATCCGGATTCGGAGTTGTGCTAGGCTCCAAGGCCCATGCATACCACCGATCTTGCGGTCGCCCTTTATCCGGATGTCCTGCGCCTGGCCTTTGCCGCAGGAGACGAGATCATGGGGGTTTACCGCAACGACTTCTCGATCGAAAGAAAGGGCGACCAGAGCCCGCTCACCGCGGCTGACCTCAAGGCTCATGCCGTTCTCGTCGCAGGACTCGGCAAACTCAAACCCGCACTCCCGATCCTGTCCGAGGAGGGCACCGAACCCCCTTGGACAGAACGGCAAAGCTGGGAGCGGTACTGGCTGATCGATCCGCTGGACGGGACACGCGAGTTCGTCAAACGGAACGGCGAGTTCACGGTCAATATCGCACTCATCGACCAAGGTGAACCGGTTCTCGGCGTGATGCATGCCCCCGCACTCGGCGAGAGTTATTTCGGAATCGCGGGGGTCGGGGCTTTTGCCTCCCGCAGTCACAATCCCTGGCACCGGCTTCGCGGTCGGCGTCCCGCCGCTCACCCACTCCGGGTACTGGCAAGCCGTTCACACAGTGATGCCCGGTTGGAAAACTTTCTCTCGCGCCTCGGCCCTCATGAACGGCTCGGCCTCGGCAGTTCACTCAAGTTCGCGCGCATTGCAGCTGGTGCGGCCGACCTCTACATCCGGCTGGGGCCAACCTGCGAGTGGGATACTGCAGCGGGGCACTGTCTTCTGGCCGCCACAGGCGGACAAGTGACGACGCTTGCGCGCGAGCCCCTGACCTATAACCGGAAGCCCTCGCTCAAGAATCCCTTCTTCGTCGCCTTTGCGGATCCAGCGGCCATCCCCGAGCCACTCGAGGATCCCGTGGCCGGCGGGGCCCGTTAGCGACCCAGCATCCGGTGCTTGAGATCATGGGTCGGCGGACGCGGTCCGAGCCAGATCCGGAGCAGCGCTTCATGGAATCGCTTTCCGGGGAAATGCCCGATGGGGCGTCCGTTGACGGAGACTACCGTTCCCGATCCCGGGACATAATCGAGAAAAACACGATCGTGATCGTGCAGCGGCTTCCAGACCGCGATGAAGGAAGCAATCTCATGAGCCAGTCGAGACTGGACGGAGCTTGAGTTGTTGCGCCGGAACCCCTTCCGCCAAGCCGACCGGAGCTCACTGCGGCTCACCCCCCGGAGGAAATACATGGCGATGCGGTCGGGGCCCTTCTCGGCAAGCGCGTGGCTTGCCTGGTGGGTGGGATGCTCAAGGTACAGCGCTCCCACATAGACCCCGAAACTGAAGATCAGGGTATAGTTCCGGACCCCGGCACCGTTCAACCCGAGCTTGACTCCATGGAGCGTGACCGTCTCGGGCACACGGACGGAATGGATCCGGAGAGCCTCTGCTTGCGGGCCCCAAGCCCAGAGCAGGAGGCCCGCCGTCGCAAAAGCCAAGATGTGTCGTCTGGTCATCGTACCCTCCGAAAATCTGTGTCCGGTTCATGATATCGGCCAAGGTCATTCTAGCGCAGCCGCTGCGGATCCTGCCTCCCTCCTCAATCGTCCTCGACCCGCGCCCCGGCTGTGCTGGTCTCCCCGACATCCACCCGGTAGAGTTCCGGCAAATCGGGCTTTAGGCGGAGGTAGACAAAACGGGCGAGATGCTCGGAGGTCGGGTTTTCAAGGCCTGGAATCTCGTTCAGTGTGTGATGGTCAAGGAGGATGCGGAGCGGCTCGAAATGCTCCCGTACCCGCCCGAAATCCAGGATCCAGCCGGTTTGGGGGTCGACCTCGCCCCGGAGATGGAGCGTGACCGTGAAGGAATGCCCATGCATCCGCGCACAGGGATGCCCTTCCGGAACGGCCGGCAGGTAGTGGGCACACTCCAGCCGGAAAATCTTGTAGATCGAGGTTTTCATCGGTTGCCGGTTCCGGTTTCGGCCAGCTCCGCGCTCGTTGGGGCCGACAGAGAGGCTCCAAGCCCGGCAAAGTCCCAGAGGTTCCGGTCGAGGAGATGGGAGGGCACGATCCGCCCGAGGGCAGTCCCGATCGAGGCCACACGCTCCGGATGCTCCCGTCTCCAGCTGGCGAGGAGTTGCTTGAGCGCCTGTCGCTCGAGCCGGTCCTGGCTGCCGCAGACCTTGCAGGGAACGATGGGGAACCGTCTTGCGCGGGCGTAACGGGCAATCTCCGACTCGGTGCAGTACGCGAGCGGACGGATCACGAGCGTCTGGCCGTCATCGGACAGAAGCTTGGGCGGCATGGCGGCCAGCCGTCCCCCATGAAAGAGGTTCAACAGGAAAGTTTCGAGGATATCGTCCTGGTGGTGCCCGAGTGCCAGGACGTTATAACCCTCCTCGCGCGCCCAGCGGTAGAGCGCACCCCGCCTGAGGCGCGAGCACAGGCCACAGCGGTTCCGTCCTTCCGGAATCACGCGGGCCACGACCCCGTAAGTGTCCTGGGCAATGATGTCATGGGGGATGGACTCCTCCTCGAGGTAGCGACGGATGATGTCGGTCGGGAACCCGGGCTGTCTCTGGTCCAAGTGGACGGCCCTGAGCACGAAATCCAGCGGCGCACGGCGCTGGAGCTGGCGGAGGAGAGTGAGCAGTGTGTAGGAATCCTTGCCTCCCGAGACTGCGACCAGGACCCGGTCGCCCGCCCGGATCATCGCGTAGTCGGCAATGGCCTGCCCGACCTGGCGGCGCAGCCGGTTTTCCAGGCGGAGGAAGGTGGTCGACTGCCCCACGGTAGCCCGGGTTGGTGGTGAGGGAGTCTCAGAAGCCATACCGGAACGTCAAGAGGTAGCTGTGCCACCGCCCACCCTCACCCAAGAGCGTCACGCTGCCACCGACAGCCGGATAGAGGGTCACGCTGGCGTATGGTCCGCTTTCATTTTCGAACAGGGCCACCGATTCCGGCTGTGATGCCGGTATGGGCTCATGGCCGGTGGCGCGGCGGTAGAAAACCCCGGCGCCAATGCCCACGATCCCGATCTGGAGGTCGGCACCGGCTCGCGCGTGGAAACCGTACCAGTTGATGTGATCCACACCGATTTTCGTGGTCGTCGAACTCCGGTGATAGGTTTCACTGGCATAGGCCCGGAACCCGATCAGGGGAATCCAGTTGTAGCGGAAGCCGGCGTCCAGCCCGATGTACTCCCCCCCGATATTGGCCCCGCTCACAACCGGATTGGGATCCTGGGTCACACTGAGATAGCCGCCCCGCAACCCCAGGTTGAAGAGGGAAGGGACCAGCCATTGACGGAAGGTCAGTCCGGTTTCGATGTAATGGGTGGCGTAGTGGTTCCCTCCGACATCGAAGACCGCATGGCTGTCTTGGAAATCGAGTCCCGCCCCGATCGGCTGCGCAGAGGCGCAGGGGAGAAAGCCCCCAAGCCCCATACCAACTATCACGAACAACAATACGCCTGGACGCACGACCTTCCTCCGCCCGGTTTCCATGGTACAACGGAGGCGGGATTCTTGACGCAGAATCCCGAGTCGAATACCATTGCCGCGGGAAAAACAGGGCCAAAAGCTTTGGAAACCGGCCCTCCTCCCGAGAACATCTCCATAACCTTCCCTTGAGGAACCGTAAACATGAAAAAGGCATTGACCAGATCCCTTCTGGCTACCGGATTGACCTTGGCAGCCGTGGTTTTTTCAACCGGAGTGGGCTTGGCCCAGGGTTTCCAATACACCTACATCGGCGGTGGCTTCGCATCCTATTCCCCGAATGGTGGTTCCAGCGGCAACGGACTGGACCTTTATGGCTCCTACAACTTCAATTCCCATTTCAACTTCCTCGCCGGCTACGAATACTTGGGTTACGGCGGTGGAGTGAGCGCCAACAACCTGGACCTGGGTGTGGGATTCCATACCCCGCTGCCAACTCGGCAACCTCTGGATTTCATCGCCGAGGCCCTTTTCCTCCATGACGAGTTTGACGTGTCGGTCTGCGGACCCTTCGGTTGTGCCAGCGGTTCCAACAGCTCAAGCGGATTCGAGATTGCAGGCGGCGTACGCTGGCATCCCCCGGTCCGGCGGCTCGAAATCGACGGTCTGCTCGGCATCAATACTTTCGGCAGCTGCACCGACTGTCCTTTCACTTCAGCGGCCACGGTCACCGGTGAGGCACAGTACTATTTCCTGAAGCACCTGAGCGGGGATGCCGCCATCACGGTCGGCACCAATAACTACGGAAACCAGTTCACCCTCGGCGTCACCTACTACTTTTTCCAGTAGGTTCGCCCCATGAATAGCCCTCTTCCCGGGCCAAGGACCCTCAGCCCGGGCCCGGGAAACGGGGCTTCCGGACTAGAGCTCCTGGAAGGCACGCAAGGCACGCCAGTAGAGGGAGCGGGCTCGCCATAGGGCAGGGGCCATGGCAAGAAGACCCAGCACGAGCGTGAATCCCGTGGTCACAACGGGGGCCAGGACCAAAACCTGCCAGTCGGGGTGGAAACGCAGGTGCAGGAGACTTTGGGCCTCGTAGGCGCCGAGCAACCCGGCCGCGCCGGATCCCAAGATCCCCGAGATCAGCCCGAGCAGGCCAAACTCAAGGAGGAGCCAGGTCCGAATCCGTCTCCGGCGAACGCCCAAGGTACGAAACAAGGTCAGTTCGCGGGCACGTTCCTCGCGCGTCACGGCCACGACCAGATAGGCGAGCAGCAATGCTGCGACCCCTGTGGTCGCGAGCAGGACCGAGACTGCTTCCGAGGCTTGGGTCAGGACCCGTCCCAGTTCACGGATGATTTGGTCAAGATCGATCGTAGACACTCCCGGAAAGAGCCGTGGCAGGCGGGCCAGCCAGCCTCGGGCCGCAGGGGGTGCCCGGAGCGAGGTAATTTCAGTGTGGGGAAGATCAACCACCGCATTCGGAGTCACTTCAACGAAGAAGTTGGGGGTCATCCGATCCCAACGCACGTGCCGGAAGTTTGTCACCCGGACGGTAAACTCTCGCCCCGCAATGCGGTAGGTCAGCCGCTCACCCAAGGCGCTCCCGCTCACGCGGGCAAACCCCCGAACCAGGGATGCCTCGTGCCGGTTGCTGTCATTCCTCCAGAAGTGTCCCGCCACGATCCGATCTCCCACCGGCAGGACCGGCGCGGCACTCACGCTTTGGTCATGAAGCGCCCAGAAGCGTTCGCGGGGGTTGGTGATCCGGGAGGGATCCAGCTTCTTTCCATTGAGCGCAATCCAGCGCGCGATGTAGAGCGGCGCAAAGGGCGCCGGACGGAGATGATGGCGAGCCAGGGCTGTGGCAAGTCCCGACTGTTCACCCGGCTCGATGCCGATGAGGAACCAGTTGGGCGTTTTTGCACTGAACATCTCCTGGTAGCCGGAAAAAAGGCTCGTACGGGCACCCAGGAGAAACGTGAGGAGGCAGACCACGAGAGTCAGGGATCCCAGCGTGAAGGAAAGGAGCACGGAGCGCCGATTGAGGCTTGCAATCACCCAGCCGAGATCGGCCGGCCCCTGGAACGCAAAACGGCGAAGACCGGAGAACATGAGAAAGGCGATGAGAGTGGTTCCCACAAGCACGGCCAGGGCACTTGCGGTATAGCGAAGACTCCCCCCCCCACCCAGGATCGTCCAGACGCCATAGGACACGATCAGGGCGAATCCTGCCCAGAGAGCCCGGCGCCAGACCGGGGTGGAGTGGGTCGGGGATACCGGACGGAAGTTCTCGAGTGGGGAGGTCTCGAGGATCCAAAGCCAGGAGGGGACCAGACTCGCAAGGGCCAGGAGTCCAGCCACCACCACGCTGCGGGCGAGTCCCGGCCAAGGCGAATGGGGTGCCAGTCCCCCGGATGGATCAAGGACGGTGGTCAGCGCGGCGATCAGCCGGTACAACCCGAAGCCAAGCCCCGCACCGAGACTGAGCCCGACTCCCACTTGACGAAGACGACGCCGGGTCAGATACCGGAGGAGGGGTCCCCGCCTGAGTCCCCAGGCCCGGAGCAGGGCAACCTCCGGCCGTTCGAGACGGGCCTGATCCCAAGCACTGAGCAACAGGGCGAGGAATGCCAGAAGCAGCGTTCCCGTGATCGTGAGATTGAGGAAACGCTCGGCGCGCCCGATGGCCCCTTCGGTTCGGGAACGGGTTTCCTGAGCGGTCACGATGCGGACATCCAGTGCAGGATGCCACGTCCGGGCCTTTCTTTCGAGCCGGGCCAGGAGGGGCGCAGGACCTGCAGCCAGAAGGAAATCCTCGATCCGGCTCTCGGTTCCGGTCAGCCGGGTGCGACCGAGATCGACTCCGTTCAGGATGAGCGGAGGGGCAAACAGGGACAGACCCGAGGAGATGGCCGGCGCCAGATTGAAAAGCGCCGTGATCCGGAACGTGGCATATCCGATCGTGATCCGTGAACCCACCTTCGCCTTGAGCGCGTCCAGAAGCTCGGGGGTGACCCAGACGTGACCGGGCACCGGACCACGCCGCAGGTCGACCGCCCCCCCGGATCGTGACCGTCGCAGGGCGACCGTCCCCACGACCGGATAATTCGATCCGACGGCATTGAGTTCGACCAGATGGCTCTCCTTTCCATGCACGACTACCGTCGGAAAACGAACCAGACGGGTCTCCTTGAGCAAGGGGCCACGCACGCTCTTGAGAAACGGGGCAGGAAAAGGTTCACTCCGTTCAAGACGGAGGGCACCGCCGAATGTCGCCTCCGTTCGCCGGATGAGCGTCTGCTGGAACCGCCCCTCGAGCAGGGTGACCGAAGACAAGGCGGCCGTGACGAGGATCATCCCCACAAGAAAGGGGATCTCTCCCGGCCGGAAGAGGCGTCCCCACCTCATCGAACAACGACACACATCAGGCAGCGGCCCGGAGGCTTCCCGCTTCGAGCACGGTACAGCTCTTGCAGCGCTCTACCAGCCGGTGGTCGTGAGTCGCCAACACGAGCGTCGACCCCTGTTCGGCGTTCAGGGCAAAGAGGAGCTCCGTGATCCGTTCGGCGTTTCCGGCATCCAGGTTGCCCGTAGGCTCGTCAGCGAAGAGAACCCGGGGACTGCCGGCGAATGCTCGTGCCAAGGCGACGCGCTGCTGCTCTCCACCGGAGAGTGCGGAGGGTCGATGATGGAGCCGGTGCTCGAGACCGACCGCCGTGAGCGCCGACCGAGCCCGGTCTACCGCGTCCGGCAGCCGGCGCAGCCGCAGCGGAAAAACGACGTTTTCAAGTGCCGTGAGGCTCGCCAGAAGATGGAAGGTCTGGAACACGAAGCCAACCGACTGGAGACGCAGATCAGCCCGTCCGTCATCCGTGAGGGTTGCGAGATCATGGCCCAGCAACCGGATGGAGCCAGCCTGTGGCAACTCCAGCCCAGCAAGCAAGGCCAGAAGCGTGGTCTTCCCTGCTCCTGAGACACCGAGCAACCCCCAGGAGGAACCACTCTCGATTGAAAGGTCAATCTCCCGTAAAATCTCGATGGGAGCCCCGGAAGTCGGGTATCCGTAACTCACTTTCTGAACTTCGATGGCAAGGGGACAGGCTGGCATGGGTGTCATAGGTAAGCGTCTCAAGGTCATGCTGATCATGGCTGGAGTCATGGTCACACTCGCGGCCGGCACCCATGCCGCCCAGCGCGTCCACCATCCCCGGATCCTGATTTTAGGCGATAGCCTGAGCGCTGGCTACGGCGTGGCTCTCGGGCACTCCTGGGTCGACCTCCTGCGCCGGACGCTCGCCCGCAAGGGATGGTTCTGCCCGATCCGGAACGCGAGTATCAGCGGCGAGACCACAAGTGGGGGCCGCGCACGGCTGCCAGGGCTCCTCAAGCGCTTGAAGCCCCGGATCCTGATCCTCGAACTCGGGGCCAATGACGGCCTGCGCGGCTCCTCCCTCACGGTTCTGCGGGCAAACCTCGAAGCCATGATCCATGCAGCCCTGGGTCGGGGGGTTCGTGTGCTTCTGGTCGGCATCCTGCTCCCCCCAAACTATGGCCCCTACTATACCCACCGTTTCGATGCGCTCTACCCGGCACTGGCCCGGCAAGACCATCTGGCCTTCGTGCCCTTTCTCCTGGCCCACGTGGCCACCCACCGCACCTTGATGCAGCCGGATGGCCTCCATCCCCGTGGACAGGCCTCACCGCTTATCCTGGCCAATGTCTGGCCCGCCCTGCGTCCGCTATTGCCCGGCGCCTGCCATCGCGGATAAGCTTCAAGGGGCCTACTCTCCAAAACAAACTGGACACGACATGGAAAAAATCTGGCTCCCCCACTACCCCCCGAACGTCCCGGCCACGATCGATTTGTCTTCCCACATGACTCTCAAGTCACTGGCGGAAGAGGCATTCGTGCGTTACCCGAATCTCCCGGCATTCTCCAATCTGGGACAGACCTTGAGTTTCGAGGCGGTCGACGAGGCCAGCCGTAATCTTGGTGCCTTTCTCAAGTCCCGGCTGCACCTCAAGAAGGGGGACCGGGTCGCTATCGTGCTACCGAACGTCCTCGCCTATCCTGTTGCGCTCTATGCCCTGTTCCGGACGGGCCTCGTCGCCGTCAATTGCAATCCGCTCTACACCAGCCGGGAACTTTCCGAACAGCTCAAGGACTCCGGCGCGCGTGTGGCCATTGTGCTGGAAAACTTCGCCCACACACTGGAGGAGGCTCTGCCCGGTACCCGGGTGCATACCGTTCTCGTCTCCCGGCTGGGCGATTTCCTGCCTCTTCACCGGCGCGTGCTCACCCACCTGGTCGTAAAGTACGTCAAGCATCTCGTTCCCCGCTATCACCTTCGGAACGCCATAGCACTCAGCCGGGGCCTGGAGGAGGGCAGCCGGACTAGTGCCGGAGACGAAACCGTCGAGGAGACCGATCCGGCCTTTTTGCAATACACGGGAGGCACAACCGGTCTTCCCAAGGCCGCCGTGCTCACCCACCAGAACCTGATTGCAAACGTCTTGCAGTGCAGTGCCATGCTGGGCGCCGACCTCCAGCGCGGCACCGAGGTCGTAATCACCGCACTGCCTCTCTATCACATCTTTGCACTCACGGCCAACTTTCTCCTCTTCACCTACCTCGGGGGACACAATGTTCTCATCACGAATCCCCGTGATTTGCCCGGTTTCATAAAGACCCTCGGCCGATACCGGTTTACGGTTCTGACCGGTGTCAACACCCTTTTCAACGGTCTGCTCCGCACCCCGGGTTTCGAATCGGTCGATTTCTCGAGGCTGCGCTTTACCCTGGGTGGGGGTGCCGCCATCCAGCGCGCGGTGGCCCAGCGCTGGAAACAGCGGACGGGACACCCGATCATTGAGGGTTATGGCTTGACCGAGGCCTCACCCGTGGTCTGCGTCAACCGGCTCGACATCGAGGAATATACCGGGGCGGTCGGCTACCCCATGCCATCGACCGAAGTCTCCATCCGGGATGATTCGGGTGGCGAGATGGCCGTTGGGCAGGCTGGAGAACTCTGCGTCAAGGGACCCCAAGTCATGCGCGAGTACTGGAACCGGCCTGCGGAGACCGCCGCTGTGTTCACCTCCGACGGCTGGCTCAAAACGGGGGACATTGCCCGGATCACCCCGGAGGGGCTGGTCTTTATCGTCGACCGCAAGAAGGACCTCATCCTGGTCTCCGGGTTCAACGTCTATCCGAACGAGCTCGAGGACGAACTCGCCCACCTGGAGGGCGTGCGGGAAGTGGCCGCAGTGGGGGTTCCGGACGAACAGTCAGGCGAAACGGTCGCTCTTTATATTGTGCCCGACAGCCCGCATCTGACCCGAGAAACCGTGATGCAGTTCTGCCACGACCACTTCACAGGATACAAGCGCCCACGCGACCTGGACCACATCCGTTTTGCGAAGGAACTGCCCAAGTCGAATATCGGCAAGATCCTGAGGCGCTCCCTGCGTGAACAGTTCCAGGCCCAGGTCACAGGGAAAGACGCGTTGGACTAGAGCCCGCCGAGCAGGCTTCCCACCAGGTCTTCAGCGGCGGCAAAACCGACACCCATGCCGAGCCCGGAGGTCATGCTGGACAGGAAGCCGCCCCCACTGCCCCAGCCGCGCTGCTGGAGCTGGGTCGTGGGATGGGTCTGGAGTTCTCCTTCCAGCGTCTGGATGTACTGGCCCATCTGGCCCAGCAGTGCCAGGCTCTGTTGGTTCAGCTGCTGGATCGACAGGGTCAGGTCGCGCAAATCCATCCCCCAGTCGCGAGCGGTGTTGGCATCGGGCGCGGCAGTTGCGAGTTTCTGGGAAAACGCCTGGATTTTCCCGAGCGTGTCCTGGGCCAGCTTCTGGCTGTCCTGAATCTGTTTCTGGGCGGTCTGGTAATCCATGGGAACCTCCTCAAACCAAGGGTGAATGGAACGGAAACGCCCCGTCCAGGGCCGGTCGGCCGACAGGCGTGGAGTAGGGGACATCAGTCTGCGCATTATAATACGGGCGATCCGGACAGACGAGCCCAACCCGGGCCAACCCGATAGACCGGACGTGGAGGATCAGGCAATGAACGACAAAACACCCACTCGGCGTGCTGCCATTTTCGGTGCCGTTCGGATTCCTTTTGCCCGGGCCTATACCGTCTATGCCGACCTCGGCAACCTAGATCTCCTGTCCGCAACCGTGAAGTCCCTGGTGGACCGTTACCAGCTGAACGGGGTTCGTCTGGGCGATTGCACGGCGGGAGCAACCTTGACCGATCCACGTGAATGGAACCTGATGCGGGAGGCGGTTCTGTCCAGTGGTCTTGCCCCCGAAACCCCGGCCTTCGACCTGGCCCGGGCGTGTGGAACAAGTGCTGAAGCCACCATTGCGATCGCGAACAAGATCGCTCTGGGCCAGATCGAGAGCGGGATTGCCGCCGGAGTGGACAGCATCAGCGCAACCCCGCTTCTCTGGTCCCATGCGATCAGCCGACGCTTCATGAGGATGAGTCGGGCCCGCACACTGGGCCAGCGGCTCTCCGCCTGGAAAGGCTTTCGTTTTCGCGAGCTCAAACCGGTCCCCCCCCGCATTACGGAACGTCAGACCGGACTCAACATGGGCGAGTCCTGCGAACTCATGGCCAAGCACTGGAAAATCAGTCGGCTCGACCAAGACACCCTGGCGCTCGTGAGCCACGAGAAGGCAACGGCGGCCTGGAACGAGGGGTTCTACCAAGACCTGGTGGTTTCCTTTCATGGCTCGGACCGCGACAATAACGTACGCCCCGACACCTCACTCGAAAAGCTCTCGGCCTTGAAACCCGCCTATGATCGGACCGGGACCGGAACACTCACCGCGGGCAACAGTACCCCGCTTACCGATGGTGCCGCAGCGGTTCTCCTGGGTTCGGACGATTGGGGGCATGCCCGTGGTCTCTCGCCGTGGGCCCATGTAGTTGATGCCGAAGTCTCGGCGGTCGACTTCTTCCGCAAAGGCGAGGGACTGCTCATGGCACCGGTTTATGCGGTTCCCCGGCTTCTTGCACGGCAGGGACTTCGACTGGGCGACTTCGACTTCTATGAAATTCATGAAGCGTTTGCTGCGCAGACTCTCTGTGCCTTGCGGGCATGGGAGTCGGATTCCTTCTGCCGAGACAATTTGGGCTTGCCCGCTGCACTGGGATCCATCGACCTTGCCAAGCTTAACGTCAAGGGCGGTAGCGTCGCCCTGGGACATCCCTTCGGGGCAACCGGTGCCCGGATCGTGGGGACCTTGGCCAAACTCCTGGCCAACCGGGGACGAGGCCGTGGACTCATCTCCATCTGTACCGGCGGTGGCATGGGAGTCACGCTCATCCTTGAGCGCTAGTGGGAATTTCCCAGACAATCGACGGTACCGGAGTCCTCCTCCTCAACTTGGGGACTCCGGATGCTCCAACGGCATCCGCGGTCCGACGGTATCTTCGGGAGTTTTTGACCGACCCGCGGGTCATTGATCTGCCGCGCATTCCCTGGCGGATCCTCCTTGAGGGCGTGATCCTCCCCCTCCGTTCACCCCGTTCAGCCCGACGTTATCAGACCATCTGGACAGAGAGAGGATCTCCCCTGCTCGTCCATTCGGAGGATCTCCGCGAGGAGCTTGCACTCCGACTGGCGGCAAATGGCCGGGATCTGCCGGTGCCGGTTGCGCTCGGCATGCGTTACGGCACGCCCTCGATCCACCAAGCCCTGAAAACCCTGGGTGTGCTCAAACGTCTTGTCATCCTCCCGCTCTATCCGCAATATTCAGCCGCCACGACTGCAAGTGCCTTCGACGGACTCGCTCAAGCCCTGGCTCAAACTCCCCGAGTTCCGGAAGTCCTTTTTCTCACGGAATATCACCTCGAAGCCGGCTATCTGGATGCGATCGCCCATTCCATCCAGCAAATCTGGCGGCAGGATGGGACTCCCGATTTCCTGTTGTTCTCGTTCCACGGACTGCCCCAAAAAAGCGTGGCTCAAGGGGATCCCTACTTCCATCAGTGCCTTGCGACGGCAAAGGCCGTGAGTACCCGCCTGGCCCTCGAGCCCACGCGGTGGAGCGTTTCCTTCCAGTCACGCTTTGGGCCAGCACAATGGCTTCCCCCATATACGCTTAGTCGAGTACGGGAACTGGCACGAACGGGAATCCGGAACCTAGATGTCGTCTGTCCCGGTTTTGCCTGCGACTGTCTCGAAACGCTTGAGGAGATCGCCGTTGAAAATGCCCAGGCATTCCATGAAGCCGGAGGAGGGGTTTTCCGTTACCTACCGGCACTCAACGCCAGTCCCGGGCAGGTTGAAGCCCTAGCCATCCTGATCGAACGGAAAATCGCTGGTCACCCACCAACACCGTCTCCCACATAGAATAGCGGGAGACGACTTCATCAATGGGCCTATAGCTCAGCTGGTTAGAGCAGTCGACTCATAATCGATTGGTCGCAGGTTCGATTCCTGCTGGGCCCATCAATAAAAACAACAAGTTATAAAAGTAAATCCTTAGGATTTGAAGTAAAAAACCATCTATGCCATACTATTGCCATAGTTTGAGGAGATTTCCCATGGCCACATTGAGGAAACGGAAGGGTCCGAATGGACGGAATGTCTGGCAGGTCCAGATCGTGCGGAGGGGATTCCCTCCCCAGTACCGGACCTTCAACACCCGGGACCAGGCCGAGAGCTGGGCCCGGGTCACAGAAGCCCAGATGGACCAGGGGCTCTGGCATGACCGGAGCGAGGGGGACCGGACCCTGCTCCGGGAGGCCCTGGTCCGTTATGAGCAGGAAATTACCCCCCGGAAAGCCTCCCAGCAGCCGGAACGGAGCCGGATCCGGATGGTCAGCGGGAGTTTTCTCGGGGACCTGGCCTTGAGCCGGATCACGGGAAGGGATGTGGCGGACTACATCCGGGACCGGCAGGCCGGGGGGGCGAGCGCCCATACCGTCCGGCTCGATCTCAGTCTTCTTTCCCACCTCTATTCGGTGGCCCGGAGTGCCTGGGGGATGGAGTATCTGGTGAACCCGGTACCCCTGGCCAAGCTCGCTCGTCCCAAGATCCCGAGGGGACGGGAACGGAGACTCCTCGAGGGGGAGGAGGAGAAGCTCTTGAGGGCAGCCTCTCCTGCCTTTGGGGCGGTGATCCGGTGGGCTCTTGCCACGGCCATGCGGCGGGGGGAGATCGCGAACCTCAGGTGGGAACATGTGGACCGGCCCCGCCGGTCCGTCCTTCTCCCCGAGACCAAGAACGGGGAGACCCGCTCGGTCCCCCTGTCCCCGGCCGCTCTCGCGGTCCTGGAGAGCATTCCGAGGAGGCTCGATGGGTCGGTCTTTGGCCTTTCACCCAATGCGATCGAGCTGGCCTGGAGGCGAACCGTGACCCGGGCCGGGATCACGGGACTCCGCTTCC
>JAKATI010000065.1 GCA_021828045.1 Pseudomonadota bacterium
CCCAGCGCGTCTGGGCCGCAGACCACGAGGCCCACATCATCGGCTCGAAAGGCAACCTGCTTCCGACACTGACCACCGCGACCGCCGCAAGACCGGCTGCGCCCGGCGTTCGCCGTTCCGTTCTGAAGTGGCGGAGAGAGAGGGATTCGAACCCTCGAAGGGCTTAAAGCACCCTTACTCCCTTAGCAGGGGAGCGCTTTCGACCACTCAGCCATCTCTCCGGAATCCGGTCAGTCTTCCTGCCGCTCGTCGTATTCCTCATCATCGGCCGGTTCCTGGTTGAAATTCCCGCCGCGGCCGGTTGCAACCTGGCCCATCGAGAGCGCCGTGAGCCCCTGCTGGGCCCGTTCCCTCTGGATCCGGACGTAGATTTCCTCGCGATGGACGGCAATTTCCTTGGGAGCACTGACCCCGACCCGGACCTGGTTGCCCTTGACTCCAAGAATGGTCACCGTCACGTCATCACCGATCATGACCGTCTCGCCGACTCGTCTCGTCAGAATAAGCATGAATGAACTCCTTAAACCTCTTTAAAAATAACAACTTGAAGATTGCCCCACTCCGGCGGGAAAACTGTTGGGATCCGCCTGGAGGGAGACCAAATGGCCCCTTGGCCTTGCTCTTATTATGCGCCCTTTGTTTCGGACTGTCACCACTTTCACGGCTGACAAGCATGCATGTGGATATCCATTGATTTATGCGGGTTCTGCCGGACCCCGCAGAAAGCTGAATAAAGACGGATCCGTGAATCCCTGTCTCAAGGAGCCCGCCTCGCGGGTAAAATATCCAGTTCCTGCCTCCTGCAGAGAAGCTCCCGTGACCCAGATCCCCGCCTACGCAGCCCACGGTCCCAAAACCCCATTGGCCCCCTTTCCGATCGAGCGGCGCGAGCCGGGTCCTCACGACATCGCAATCGACATTGCCTTCTGCGGAATCTGCCATTCCGACCTCCACCAGGTCCGGGACGAGTGGGGCCGCTCGATCTTTCCCATGGTGCCCGGACACGAAATCGTGGGCACCGTCCAGGCGACCGGCGGGTCGGTCCAGCGTTTCCGGGTCGGGGACGGAGTCGGCGTCGGCTGCTTCGTGGACTCCTGCCGCCACTGCGAGTCCTGCCGGGACGGGGAGGAGCAGTTCTGCGCGGAAGGCATGACCCTCACCTACAACGGTTATGAAAGGGACGGCAAGACCCCGACCTATGGCGGTTATTCGACCCGGATCGTGGTGAATGAGAACTACGTCCTCCGGCTGCCGGACAAGCTTCCGCGCGAACGGGCCGCACCCCTCCTCTGTGCCGGCATCACGACCTATTCTCCCCTGCGCCGCCACGGGGCCGGTCCCGGCCGCCGGGTGGGGGTCCTGGGTCTCGGCGGCCTCGGGCACATGGCCGTCAAACTGGCCAAGGCCATGGGTGCGCATGTGACGGTCTTGAGCCATTCGGCCGGAAAACGGGAAGGCGCCCGGATGCTCGGCGCTGACCATTTCCTGCACACGGCCGATGCCGATGCCCTCAAAAAGCATTCGGGCCAGTTTGACCTCCTCCTGGACACGGTCTCGGCCGCACACGACTACAACGCGGCCCTCGACCTCCTCCGCCGCGACGGCACGCTCGTCCTCGTGGGCGTTCCGCCGCCCTCCCCGCTCGCCGCCGGATCGCTCATCATGAAACGGCGGCACCTCACCGGATCGCTGATCGGCGGGATCCGGGAAACCCAGGAGATGCTCGACTTCTGCGCCGCGCACGGGGTGGCCGCCGATGTCGAGGTGATCCCCATCCAGAAGGTCAACCAGGCCTACGACCGGATGGAACGGGGGGATGTCCATTACCGCTTCGTGATCGACCTGGAATCGCTCCGGCAGGCCTTCCGATGAGCCCGGCTCCGGCCCTGCTACCCGAACGCAGACTCGGCCGGCAAGGGCTCCGGGTGCCGGCAATCGGCCTGGGCTGCATGGGCATGAGCCAGTCCTACGGACCGGCGGACGCAGGGGAAGCCTGGGCCACGCTCGAGCGTGCGCTCGAGACCGGTTCGACCTTCTGGGATACCGCCGAGGTCTACGGACCGTACACGAACGAGCAGTTGCTCGGCCGCTTTCTCCGGGGACGACGGGACCGGGTGATCCTGGCCACCAAGTTCGGGTTCCGGATCGAGAACGGGCAGACGGTGGGCCTGGACAGCCGCCCTGAGCACATCCGGGCCGCAGTCCTGGGATCGCTGAAACGTCTCGAGACCGACCATATCGACCTCCTCTACCAGCATCGGGTCGATCCCGAGGTGCCGATCGAGGACGTGGCCGGCACTGTCTCCAACCTCATCCGGGAGGGACTCGTCCGCTACTTCGGGCTGTCGGAGGCGGGCGTGCGGACGATCCGTCGCGCGCACGCCGTCTGTCCGGTCTCGGCGCTCCAGAGCGAATACTCGCTCTGGGAACGCAACCTCGAGGAGGAGATCCTCCCCACCCTCCGGGAACTCGGGATCGGGCTCGTCCCCTTTTCCCCGCTCGGCCGCGGTTTCCTCACCGGCACCGCGAAGCGGGCCGAGGACTACCCGGAAGACGACTTCCGGCACGGGGATCCCCGGTTTTCAGCGGAACATTACGAGGCCAATGTCCGGGCCACCGCGCTCATCCGCGAGGTGGCGAAGGCCCGCTCCGCCAGCCCGGCCCAGGTGGCACTCGCCTGGATCCTCCACCAGGGACCCGACCTCGTGCCGATCCCGGGGACCAAGAGGCGCCGGTACCTCGAGGAGAACGTGGCCGCGGCCGGGATCGAGCTCAGTCCGGCCGAACTCGAAAACCTCGGTCGTGCACTCGCGCCCGGCACGATTGCCGGTCCGCGCTACCGGCCGGAACTCATGAGGACGATCGACCGCTGAGCCTGGGGCGCGCTCCCGGGGCGGCCCGGGGCCTGCGAACGGAGGAGTACCCCGCCCCTCAGGATCCAGCGCGAAAGGACCCGGCCTCCCGAGACGAGGTCGAACTCCAGTCTCCCCCGGGTGGGAGGGAGTTCCCCGAAGATCTTCCGCAGGGCCTGGTGCGAGATGTCGAGGAGCAGGCCGGACTGGACGGACCGGACCGGACCTGCCTCTTTTCTCATGATTTCCAAGTGCCGGGCATTGGTCGTGCAGTGGAGGGAGAGCCGGTCCGTGATATGGCTTCCCGTCTCCGGGAGAAACCGGCAGACGAGCCGGTTCCGCTTCCCGGGACTGCTGGACCAGGGCCTTTGGAATGCTCCCTTCAGGATCTCGAGGGCGACCGGAACCGGGATCTCCCGGCGGATCCCCAGAAGCTGGCCGAGCTGCCGGATCCAGGGTGCGGGATGTGCGGGCAGGGCGGCATGCGCGGGAAGCCGGATGACAGGCCACGGCCGGGCGATGGCCCCCGGAATCCCCAGGAGGATCCCGGCCAGGACCCAAAGGGCGAGTCCCGTGCCACGCACCCCCCGCCCAACGGGCAGACGGTGGCCGGGTGCTCTCCCCCGCCCGTCAGTGGACCCGCATCCCGATCTCGGTTCCGATGAAACCCCAGTTGTCGGCCGCATGGCGGATCTCCTTGTCGGTGGGCATGTAGATGTGGCTCGTCGCGTGGGCCACGTGGAGCAGGATGGGATTGCTGCATCCCTGGTCGTACTGCATCTCGGCCGCGAACTTGTAGGAATTGCTCGGCACGACCCGGTCGTCATCGGTCGAGGTCGTGATGATCGTGGGCGGATAGCAGACCCCCTTCTTCAGGTTCTGGAGGGGCGAGTAGGCGTACAGCCAGCGGAAGTCCTTCTTTTTGGAGGACGTGCCGTACTCCGAGATCCAGTACTCGCCGCCCGAGAACTTCTGGAAGCGCAGCATGTCGAGCACGCCGTGGCCGATGTAGACCGCACCGAAGAGATGCGGCTGCTCGGTCACGCTCGCACCCGTGAGGAGGCCGCCGTTCGAGTAGCCCATGATGCCGAGATGGGCGGTGTCGGTGAAATGGTTCCGGATCAGCCAGCGGGCGGCATTGGCGAAATCGTTGAAGACATTCTGCTTGTTGCCGAGCATGCCGGCTTCGTGCCAGGCCTGGCCGTAGACGCCGCCGCCCCGCAGGTTGGCCATGGCGTAGATGCCGCCCATCCGGATCCAGGTGGCCACCGACGGACTGAAATGCGGCGTCAGCGTGATGTCGAAGCCCCCGTATCCATAGAGGATCGTGGGCGTATGGCCGTCGAGCCGGATTCCCTTCCGGTAGACCAAGAACATCGGAACCTTGACCCCGCCCGTGGACGGATAGAAGATCTGGCTCACGACGTAATGGGCCGGATCGAAACGGACCTCGGGCTGGAAAAAGACCGAGGCCCGTCCCTTCGGCACGTTGAACCGTGCGATCTCCCCCGGCCGGAGGAAGGAGGTGAAGGCGTAGTAGAGGTCCGGTGAATGGGCCCGGGCCGAGATCCCGCCCACCGTCCCCATCGAATCCGGCAGCGGAATGGCCCGGATCCAGAAGCCGTGGAGATTGTAGAGGGCGAGCCGGCTTTTGGCCACGACCATGCGATGGACGAGCAGGCGGCCGTCGGCCAGGTGGGCCGAGACCAGGACCGAGCGTGCCTGCTGCGGGATCACGGTCCGCCAGTGGGCCGGGGCGGGGTTTTTCAGGTTCACGGCAATCACGCGGCCCATCGGTGCGTTCCGGTCGGTCTGGACGTAGACCGTCCCTCCCTTGGTTCCGATCGGTGTGTAGGAGGCATCATCGCGCACGAAGAGCGGATGGACCGGGGCCAGGAGGTCCGGCTTCATCGGGTTGCCCAGGTTCATGTAGTACAGTTCATTTCTCGTGATCCGGAACTGGAAGTCGATGAAGAGGTAGCGGCCGTTCTCGGAGACCGAGCCGTCGATGATCCAGTCCGGGTGGCCGGGACGGGCGTAGATGACCTGGTCGTCGGACTGCGGCTTCCGGATCCAGTGGTAATAGAGGGTCTGGTCCCGGAGACGCACGCTGATGGCGCGGCCGGGAGGGGGTTTCGGGTAGCGGGAATAGAAGAAGCCCTCGTTGTTGCGGGTCCAGCTCAGGCCGGAGAACTTGACCCAGTGCACGACATGGGGGAGGTTCCGGCCGGTCTGGACGTCCAGGACATGGACCGTCTCCCAGTCGGATCCCCCGACGGAGAGCGCATAGGCCAGGTAATGCCCGTCGGGCGACGGACTCCAGCCGGCGAGCGCGATGCTGCCGTTGGGCGAGAGCCGGTTGGGATTGAGGAGAAGGCGGGGCTTGCCGTGGGGCCCACGCTGGACATAGACTGCGGCCTGGTTCTCGAGGCCCGAGTTGCGGTCAAAGAAGAGCCAAGGACCACGCTGGACAGGAGGGGTCTCCTTGGCATAGTTCCAGAGCGAGCGGAGCTTCCGGTAGAAAACCCGTCTCAGTGGGAGCTTTGCAAGATAGGCATCCGTCAGGCGGTTTTCGGCCGCGATCCAGCGGGCGAGGCGCGGGCTCGACAGGTTCTCCATCCACCGGTAGGGTGCCGGGACACGGGTCCCGAAGTAGTTCGCGACCAGCCGGTCCCGGTGGGCCTTGGGGTAGGCGAGCGGGTGGGCAGCCAGGACGGGCATGGCGAGTCCCGCGGAGACGGCGAGAACGGCCAGTCCGAATGCGGAATTCCGGAAGCGATTCATGGGGGTTCTCCTCAGGGTCGGTTCAATATAGCATGCGGCCGGCCGGCCCCTGTTCCAGAACCCTCAAAACCGGAAAGGGGGCTGGGGCTGGATCTCCTCCCCGTCCCGGAACGGTCGGACGACGGGTTCCCTCTTTGGACATTGGAGTGGACTTCTCCGGTTCAAGCGCCTGGCGGCGTTTGAACCGGAGTTCCATCCAGAATTGCGGTTCATTTCTGCGCGCGCGCCCTCTTCACCCTACCTCGTTCCCCCAGCCACTTCGTCCGTCGTCCGCTTCATTTCCTGGACAATGTCGTCAACTGTCGGAGTTCGTCCGGTCCGGAACCATGTTCTTGTTTAGCCATGCGAATGTGAGCGCCGCTGCCCCCATCTCCCGAACAGCACCAACACCCCCAGCATCAAAAGCCCAAGCGGCGACATCCCGCCCGACCCGCCACCGGAGGAGGACCCGGGCGCTGACGGGGGCACCACCGTCACCGCAATGGTTTTCTGCACCGTATCCCCATGGGCGTCCGTCGCACTCACCGTCACCTCCGACGTCCCGGTCACCGACGACGAGGAAATCGTGAGCGAACAGTCAAGATTCTCCATCGCCCCACAGGCCGCAGGATTGACCATCAGGTCCTTCAGGGGAAGCACCGCTCCGTTGCTGCTCGCAAGCGTGTAGGTGAAAGGAGTCGAGCCGGTGAACGAAAAGGTCTCATAGGTAACATCATTCTCGCCCAGGGCCAGGTTGGCAAGACCCAGGATCTGCGGATCGATCGTGAGCGTCACCGTCGCCGTGTTGCTTACCGGATCCGTGGGTGCATCGGCCGACGGACACGAACCCGTGGCTCCACCCTGCCAGGTGAAGGCGTCAGTGCCGCTGTAGGTGGGCAAGGACGGCGTGTACGTAAAGGCCCCCGTGCTTGACAAAAAAACCACGCTGCCGTGGGCCGGCTGCTGCACCACCTCGTCCGTGGTGGCACAGGAGGTGCCGTTGACGAGTGTGGGGACCGTCCCGCTGATCTGGGTTCCCGCCCCTCCCGAAGCACTGCTGTTCGAGGCAATGAGAGCCCCCGGACCGACGAAATCACCAAGAGAGATAGGGTCTGTCCCTACTAGGATGGTGTTTGCCACCAGGTCGTTCGCCGTGTCGATCACCGAGACAGCGTTACTGCCACTGTTTGTGACATAGACCCGGCTCCCGTCCGGACTCACCGCAACACCTTGGGGTCCAGAACCGACGTTCACGGTGGCCATCACCAGGTCGTTCGCCGTGTCAATCACCGAGACAGTGCCATTGCCACTGCAGGAAGAGCTCGACCCGCAGTCATTGGTGACATAGACCTGGCTCCCGTCCGGACTCACCACAGCATCGTCGGCGTCAAAACCAGCATCCACGGTGGCCACCACCTGGTCGTTCGCCGTGTCGATCACCGAGACGGTACCATTGCCACTGCAGGAAGTGCTCGAGGCGCAGGCATTGGTGACATAGACCCGGCTCCCGTCCGGACTCACCGCAACACCTTGGGGCAAATAACCGACGTTCACGGTGGCCACCACCTGGTCATTCTCCGTGTTGATCACCGAGACAGTGTCGCTGTTATAGTTGACGACATAGACCCGGCTCCCGTCCGGACTCACCGCAACACCGTGGGGTCCAGAACCGACGTTCACGGTGGCCACCACCTGGTCGTTCGCCGTGTCGATCACCGAGACAGTGTTACTGCCACTGTTTGTGACATAGACCCGGCTCCCGTCCGGACTCACCGCAACACCGTCGGGGCCAACACCGACGTTCACGGTGGCCACCACCTGGTCGTTCGCCGTGTCGATCACCGAGATGGTGTCACTGTTCAGATTGGAAACATAGACCCGGCTCCCGTCCGGACTCACCGCATCACCGTAGGGATGAGTACCGAGATTCATGGTAAGCGCCACCAAGTCGGTCGCGGTATCGATCACCGAAACGGTGCCACTGCTATAGTTTGCGACATAGGCATAGGGAGCTGACCAGGCCGCAGGCGCCGAAAGTCCCACAAACAGCAGGACCGCTGCCGACCATGCCCCGAGCGAACGCCATGACGGATAATTCTTCATGATGGGAACTCCTCGTTGTTTTACGGCTAAGAATGGATTGATTAACAGTGGTGTCCGGACGCTTTTCCCAGAGAACACTTTTTGTGATTTCCCAAGAGATTTAGTTGTTTGGGGTCGCGCCCAATTTACCATCATTTACCTGTATCGGCTCGCATTGATTGGACACAGTTATGTACATCATGCCACCCTTTTCAAGGCATGGGCCTGACGGGCTTCCAAGGGTGACATGAAGCCCAATTTTTCGAGACGCCAATGGCGATTATCGCGATCCCTGAATTCCGTGACAGCCTTTCTCACCTCTTCGACGTTCCTGAAGATGCGCCCATGAATGGCCTGTTCTTTCAGGGTTCGGTTGAATCGTTCGGCAACGAAGGCAAAGCGGGGGGCCACGCCCCAGAACCTGACCTGGTTGAGGAAATCGTCAGACATGTATTGCGTACCGTGGTCCATGCGCAGAGCCAGACCACG
>JAKATI010000066.1 GCA_021828045.1 Pseudomonadota bacterium
TCAAACGCGATGGCCTCGGGGTCGTCGAATTCATGGCTCTCGGTCCAGATCCCGCCACTCAAGGTGTAGAGATAGGCCTTGCCGGCCGAGGCCTGTCCGTTGACCGCGGCAGGAGAGCCGATCAGCGCGCTCGTTCCATTGGCCGAAAGCACGATGCAGGATCCAAAATCATCGCCGGAGCTGTTCCCGGGGTCGGAGACCGTCTGGGTTTCCTGCCACTGGTGATTGAGATACTGGTAGAAGTAGGCTTGTCCCGCATCCGTGGTCGATCCAACGGTGGCGTAGGGAGCCCCGACGACGGCGACGGATCCATTGTCGGAAAGAGCCACGTTTCCATCACAAGCGCCACCATAACCGTACTCGGCTCCCGCTGCGGGGGTGGGTGCGGTCAGGAGGATGGTCCTCGAGTAAAGGCCTGTCGAGGCGCGTGCCGAGAGCGAAATCACGAACAGGAGTGGCAGCAGCATCAGTACCGGCTGGGCCGGGTTCTTTATTTTCCACATGGTTGATTCTCCGGGGCTTTTGGTTTGCAGCCCTTTGTAGTGTATCCGCGAGATTACATCAAACCTGCGTATGCGTCCACCACCTTTGGCACTTGGGGTGAGGGCCATGGGGATTGCAAGCCATTTCCAGTCGTTTTCCCCAACTGTCCAGCCAGCGGGGATCCTGCAGGGCGGGGCGGGCAGTTTGCTGGACCATCCACGCTAGAACTCGAGGGCACGGTGAATGGCGGCGAGCGCACGCTCCCCGTCTTCGTCGGGGAGCGTGACCGAAACCTTGATTTCGGCGGTCGCCATCATCCGCACCGAAATCCGCTCGGCGGCCAGGGTGGAAAGAAGACGGGCGATCAGTTCCGGCCGCGACTTGAGTCCCAGGCCGACGATGGACAGCTTGGCGATGTGCGGGGTCGAGATCACGCCTTCGGCACCGATGGCACCGGCCGGCTCGCCGAGCAGGTCCAAGGCCCGGTCCAGGGCCGGACGGGGAACCGTGAGCCCGAGATCGACCCGGCCGTCACGGGCCCGGTTCTGGACGATGAGGTCGATCTCGACCCCGCCGGCACTGAGCGGTCCCAGGAGGATGGCGGCGAGCGCCGGTTGCTCGGGAATGCCCAGAACCGTGATCTCCGCCTCGTTCCGGCTGAGCGCCACCCCACAGAGGGACCGGATGGCCTCGGGCGGGGGTTCGATGAAACGGGTGCCCCGATCTCCGGGACGGCCCGCGCTCGACAAAACCCGGAGCGGAACCCGATGCCGGCCGGCGAGCTCGACGGACCGGCGCTCGAGCACCTTGGCGCCTCCGGCTGCAAACTCAAGCATCTCGGGGTAACTCAAGGCTTCATGCCGGCGGGCCGTCCGGATGAGACGGGGATCGGCCGTATAGACGCCGTCGACATCGGTATAGATCTGGCATTCATCGGCCCCGAGCGCTGCGGCCAGGGCAACCGCGGTGGTATCGGATCCCCCCCGGCCCAGGGTGACGTAGTCGCCGTTCCGGTCGATCCCCTGGAAACCACAAACCACTGGCACGAAACCGTCCTTCAGGTCGGCGCGGAGCCGCCTGGCGTCGATGGTCCGGATCCGGGCCTGGTCGGCGGCACCCTCGGCCAGAAGGCCGATCTGCCAGGCACTGTAGGAACGGGCCCGGATACCGACTGTGCCCAAGGCTAGTGCGAAAAGCGCGGCGCTCGCCTGCTCGCCGGTCACAAGCAGGGCCGCGAGCTCGCGCGGATCGGGGTCGGGATTGAGCAGGCGGGCCTGACCGATCAGCCGGTCCGTCTCGCCTGCCTGGGCGGAAACCACGACGATCACCTGGGCCCCCGTGGCCTGGTGTTCGGCCACAAGGCCTGCCGCGTGACGGATGCGATCCGGATCGCCGACCGAGGTCCCACCGAATTTGAGCACCCGGAGGCTCATCCCCCATCCCCTCCGATCCGCGCCCGGACCCAATCCGGAACCTGGGTCAAGGCCTGGTCCAGCAGGGCGGGATCCCCGCCCCCGCCTTCGGCGAGATCGGCCCTGCCCCCCCCGCGGCCACCGATCTGGGACGCCAGCCGGGCCACGAGCTCGCGGGCGGGAATCCTCCGGGATTCCTCTGGAGTCACGCCCGAGACGATGCGGACCGTGCCATCCACCACCGTGGCCAGGACCACGACGGCCCGGCCGAGCTGGCCCCGCAGACGGTCCACCCCTTCGCGGAGGCTCGCCACATCCGCCCCGTCGATGCGGCGGGTGACGACCTGGATGCCATCCACTGCCTGCGCATGGGCATCGGGGGTCTGCCCGCCTCCCGCCACGAGCCTTCGTTGCAGGGAGCGCACGGTCTGGGCGAGCTCGCGCTCACGCTCCTGCATCTGGCGGATGCGGGCTGTCCACTCGGCAGGGCCCGCCCCGACCTGGGCCGAAAGTCCGCTCCGTTCCCGTTCGAGTTCCGCAAGCCAGGCACTGAGGCCGAGCCCCGTCACGGCCTCGATGCGGCGCACACCAGAGGCCAGGGACGACTCGTCCACGATGTGAAAACCTCCAATCTCCCCTGTCCGTTGGACATGGGTCCCGCCACAGAGTTCAATCGAGATCTCGCCCATCCGGAGCACGCGAACCCGCTCCCCGTATTTTTCCCCGAAGAGCGCCATCGCACCCGACCTTCGGGCCTCGTCGAAGGCCATGACCCGGGTTTCGACCGGATGATCCGCCACGATCGCCTCCATGACAAGCCGTTCGACCGCCTCCCGTTCCTCGACCGAAAGCGCCCCGGGATGGGAGAAATCGAAACGCAGCCGATCCGGTGCGACCAGTGATCCCTGCTGGGTCACATGGGTACCGAGCACGCGACGGAGCGCGGCATGCAAAAGGTGCGTGGCCGAATGGTTGCGCATGATGTCGTGCCGGCGGGGGCCATCGACCCGGGCCCGGACCGGATCGCCGACTCGCAGGACACCCGTCTCCAGGATCCCCTGGTGCAGGAAGTGCGGGCCGTCCCGGCGGGTATCGGTCACCCGGAAACGGGCGGTCGCGGATTCGATGAGGCCGGTATCGCCGACCTGTCCGCCGGACTCGGCATAAAACGGTGTCGTGGCCAGGACGACGATTCCGCTCCACCCCTCCGCCGGTTCCACAGCCTCCCCCTCCGGCGTGAGGACCGCAGTCACCGTTGTCTCCCCCTCGAGGGTTTCATATCCCGAAAAGGTCGTGGCAGGTGACCCGAGGTGGATCCGTTCGAGGGCCCCGAAGGACGACTGGCGACGTGCCCGTTCGCGCTGGGCGGCAAGGGCCGACTCGAAACCGGCGACATCCACCGTGTACTCCCGCTCGCGGGCGGTATCCAGGAGGAGGTCGATCGGAAAGCCGTAGGTATCCGCGAGCCGGAAGGCGAGCGTTCCGGGAATCGTCCGTCCGGCGAGCCGACCCAGCTCGTCCTCGAGGACACCGAGTCCCTGGACCAGGGTTTCGGCAAAGCGTTCCTCCTCGCGACGGATCTCGGAAGCGGCCGTGGCCAGCGCCTCGGGCGTGAGCTCGGCATAGGCTCCGGCCATGAGACGGCCGACCGCCGGGACGAGACGGTGGAGGAACGGTTCCCCGGCCCCGAGCCGGAAACCGTGCCGGTACGCACGGCGGATCAGGCGGCGCAGGACATAACCCCGTCCCTCGTTGCTGGGACGGATCCCGTCCACGACGAGAAAGGTGGCCGCGCGGATGTGATCGGCGATGACCCGAAGGGCGCTGGACCCGTCAGGAGCAACCCCGAGCAGCAGGGCCGCCTCGCCGGCGAGCCTCCGGAAAAAGGCGATCTCGTAGTTCGAGACCACCCCCTCGAGAACGGCGGCGATGCGCTCGAGGCCCATCCCGGTGTCCACGCAGGGACGGGGGAGCGGGGTGAGTGTGCCCCGCTCATCCCGGTCGTACTGCATGAAGACCAGGTTCCAGATCTCGACGAAGCGGTCGCCCGAGGCCGTCTCCGAGCCGGGCGGACCACCTTCGACACCAAGGCCGTGGTCGTAGAAAATCTCGGTCGAGGGTCCGCAGGGGCCGGTCTCTCCCATCGACCAGAAATTGTCGTCTCCCGGAATGCGCCGGAGCCGGGTCTCCGGGATGCCGATCGCCCGCTGCCAGAGTGTATAGGCCTCCTCGTCGTCCGGGTGGACCGTGACCCAGAGCCGTTCGGGGTCGAGGCCGAGGTCACGGGTGAGATAGCTCCAGGCCAGGGGAATGGCCTCGGCCTTGAAATAGTCGCCGAAACTGAAATTCCCGAGCATCTCGAAGAAGGTGTGGTGGCGGGCGGTATAGCCCACGTTTTCGAGATCATTGTGCTTGCCACCGGCCCGGATGCAGCGCTGCACGCTCACCGCCCGGCGGTACGGCCGGGTCTCGATTCCCAGAAAGACGTCCTTGAACGGCACCATCCCGGCGTTGGTGAAGAGCAGGGTGGGATCGCCGGCCGGGACGAGCGACGCCGAGGGAATCACCGTATGCCCCGAGCCGGCGAAATACCCGGTGAAACTCTTCCGGATGTCTTTGAGGTCGACGCCCGGTCTCTCCGGCGGCCGGCTCCCTGGCCTTGGGCTCTTCATCTTCAACTGGGGCCCCCACCGGGCCGGGCGGGTGCCGGGCGCATCGCCGGGTGACTGCCCCCGACAGCCCGGATGCGGAACATGGCGACACCATGGGACGCCACCCGGACCGTGATCCGGCCACGGACCACGGCGGTCTTGCCGCTCCAGAGGTTGCGAAGCAGGACCGGGCTCCGCCGGATGCCGAGCGTCGCGAGGCGGACGGTGGCACGGGCCGCCCGCGGTCCCCGGTTGAAGAAGAGAACCGCGTGCGCCCCCCCGACGAGCGGCCGCGACAGGATGTCGATGGATCCTTCGCGCCGGACCCGGCGCGCCTGGATCCCGAGCGGATCCTGGTCGACCGCGATCACGGCGCGGTTGGACAGGATGGCCAGCGCCGCGGGCGAGAGGCGGGCCACATCCGTGCTGATGAGGAGTGGGGCGGCCATCTCCGCCCACAGGCTGAACTGCGTGCGCTGCTCGCGCAGGGTGAGTCCCCGGTTCCCCACCTCCAGCATGTCTGGATCGTTCCAGGCCCCGGGATGGGCATAGCGCCAGAGTTCCACGTTGCCCTGGTAGTTGGCCAGAATGCTCTTCCAGGCATCGTAGACATCATCGTCCGTACGCCACAGGTTGCAGACCGAGCCGATCCAGGACATGACCTCGGCATAGGCCCTGGGGTGGCCGTAGACGTAGGCCGGCGGGGAGCAGCTGAAAACGATGGCCCGGCCGGAATGGCGGAGGGCCCGGCTCACAGCCGCGTACACCCGGTGCGCCACCCTCGAGAAATCGAGGCCCGGGTAGCGGTTTGCGGGCGGATTGCAGTAATCGAGCTTGAGGTAGTCCACGCCCCAGGCGGCAAAGGTCCGGACATCTTCCCGGATGTGGCCATACATCCCGGGACGGCCCTGGCAGGTCTTGTAACCCGCATCCTCGTAGATCCCGAACTTGAGCCCGTGGGCGTGGAGAAAGTGCCCAAGCCACTTGAGGCCCCGGGGAAAGAGCTTGCGCCGGGCGACCAGTTGTCCCTGGGCGTTGCGGTGGCGGGCCATCCAGCAGTCGTCGATGTTGACGTAGCGGTAACCCAGACGGGCGAGTCCGGTCCGGACAAGGGCCCGGGCCGTCTCGACAAAGAGCCTTTGGCTGATGTGGCACTCATAGTGGGCCCAGTCATTGAAACCCATGGGGGGCCTCAGCGCGAGACCGTTTTCGGAACGAGCGGGGGGCGCAGCCAGGGCGAGCCGGCTTGTGCCCAGGACGCACAGGAAGACCATCAGGCAGAGGCGGAATCGGCGCATCAAAGCTCCCGGAGAGACCTGGCACGAACCAGGGCAGCGGACCCCTCGACGCTCTCCAGCGTTCGAGGCCCCCTTCTCGGGAGTGTAGCGAGACTGCGTGTCGAACTCAAGGAAGAGACGGCAAAAGCCACGTGCTCGCGCACCGTCCGGAATCCGTCCCTCAGTGCAGATCCGCCGGCCAGTCAAATCCCTCCCGTCTGAAAAGCCCCAGACAGGCCTCGACCACCTCCGCATCCAGCGTCGTGCCCTTGCCCCGCTCCACCTCGCGGAGGGCGGCCTTGAGGCCAAGCGACGGCCGATAGGGCCGGTGGGCAGACATCGCTTCGACCACGTCGGCCACGGCGAGGATCCGGGACTCGGGGAGGATCTCGGACCCCTTGAGATGGCCGGGATAACCGCTGCCGTCCAACCGCTCGTGGTGCTGGTGGGCAACCAGCGACACGGGATCCGGCAGGTCGAGATGCTCCAGAATGGCGTGTCCGTGCTCCGGATGACTCCTCACGATCTCGAACTCGGGCTGCGTGAGGCTCCGGGCGGTCGTCAGGATCTCGATCGGCACCCCGAGCTTGCCGATATCGTGGACTTCACCGGCCAGATAGAGGGTCTCACAGGTCCGCCGGTCCAGACCGAGGGCACGGCCGAGTGCGGCCGAGAGCGCACCCACCCGGCTCTCGTGCATTCCGGTGTAGGGATCCCGGAGGTTGCTCATGTGGGCCAGGGCACGGATGGCACTGATCGCCTCCTCGTTCCAGCCCGCCTGGGTGGAGTGTTCCATCCCGGTCATGTCCGGAAGGGCCGGGGCATCCGGCAAGCAGACCAGGGTCAGGCGGCGCTTCCGGCCGCGGTGGGTGGTGACGGAGACCGCCTCGAGCCAGGAGATCCGGCCTCCCGCGGTGATGATCGGGAAACGGAGACGCGAGACCGGATCCCCGGCCCCGAGGACGCGGGCCAGTCGCACGCGCAGGGCCTCCTGGTGGGAGGGGGGGACGAACTCCAAAAGGCCCCGGCCCCCAAGGCCACCGGGTTCCAGCCCCAGAAGGTCCTCCAGTAAGGGATCCGTGCCCGCGAGAACCAGGTCCGCACCCAGATGGGCCACTCCCAGTCGCGATGAGGCGACCGGAACCTTCCTTTTTTTCATGCCCATCAATCCCAAAGAAAGGTCCGATGAATGTTTTCCATGTTACCCAACCGGTCCCCGATCCGCAAACCCGGCGGAGTGGTAGACTCGGACAGAGACAGGCGAGAGATGCAATGGCAGCGGTTCGTATTCCGCCGCTGGTCCTGGAGGGCCGGGATCCTGTGGCGAAACGGCAGGAGATCCACCGGGCATTCCAGCGGACCTTCTCCCTCTACGAGAGGCTCTTCGAGCACCTGGCGACAGAGGACGCCTGGTACCGGAAGGCCATTGCCCTGCGCCATCCACTCATCTTCTACTACGGCCACACGGCAGTCTTCTACGTCAACAAGCTCCTTCCGGCCGGGCTCCTCAAGGAACGGATCGACCCGGCACTCGAATCCCTCTTCGCCGTCGGCGTGGACGAGATGTCCTGGGATGATCTCGACGAGCATCACTACGACTGGCCCGCACGGCTCCGCGTGGCCGACTATCGAAACTGTGTCCGCGAACGGGTCGGGGACCTGATTGACCGCCTCCCGCTCGAGCTCCCCATCCGCTGGGATTCCCCGTGGTGGGCCATCCTCATGGGGATCGAGCACGAAAACATCCACCTCGAGACGAGCTCGGTCCTGATGCGGCAGCTCCCCTTGGGCGAGGTCCGTCCCGTCTCCGATTTTCCGGCGGGCACCGAAGGCGGCCCACCCCCCCCGAACCGTCGGATCCCCGTCCCGGCCGGGACCGTCCGGCTCGGCAAGGGCCGGGAACACCGGCTCTATGGCTGGGACAACGAGTACGGTGCGGAGGAGATCCCGCTCGACGGCTTTTCGGCTGCCCGTCTGCTCGTGAGCAACGGCGAGTTCCTGCCCTTCGTCGAAGCCGGGGGATATGCGAACCCCGACTACTGGACCGACGAGGCCCGGGACTGGCTTGGCTTCGCCCGACCCCATCATCCGACCTTCTGGGTCCG
>JAKATI010000005.1 GCA_021828045.1 Pseudomonadota bacterium
GGAGACCAGGATGAAAGGAACATCCAGGTTTTTCTGGTGGCACAGTTTGAGGCAGTGCAGTGCATTGAAGGTGCGCAGTGAAAAATCACAGAGGATGAGGTCCCAGGACTCCTGGTCCAGGGCTTTCTCGAAGTCCTGGATTGAATCGGTAACGCGGGCTTCGAAGTCCAGACGCTGCTGTTTCAGGGATCTCAGGATGAGCTGTTGGTCATCCTCGTTGTCTTCGACCAGGAGCAGGCGGATGGCCGAGGGTTCTTCCCGGGTTTTGGCTTTTTCTAGCACCACACCTCCTTGACAGCCAAAAGATAACACCAGCTGGACTCCAAGTCCAGAACGCGGCTGGACCTCCTTGTCCTAGTGGTTGGCTCGTCCTTATGGCTACGTAAAGTTGACCGTAGCAGTCGTATTGGCAGTGATCGTCACATCCTGTGGAAGAACGACCGCGAGACTCGTCGCTCCGGACGTATCATTTCCCGCACAGGTCAAGGCGAGCACATAGGTTCCTGGCGCAAGGAAGCCGACCGTGTAATCGTACAAACCGGTACTGGAATCCAGGGAGAGGGTCGCTGATGCGATGGGCGTGGTCCCGCCCGAAACCGAGACGTCAAAACCGTTGAAGACAGTGGTTCCCTGTGGGTACACATACACCGCGGGATCGCAAGCCGTGTTGTTGATGGATTCGCCATTGATGCTGAGCGTAGTGGCTGCCGTGCCGGAGACCGACCCTGCCGTTTCCAGGTTGACGAGCCGCAGGGCGGGATTCAGGAGATAGCTGGTAGTGCCTCCCGAGTTGGATTCGGTCAGAGATTGACGCAGGTTGAAATCAATCAGGAAATCGCTTTGGCTGCCCTGATCCACGGTAAAACCGCTCACCAGTTTGAGTCCTGTCTGGCTGCCGCTGGGAATGTCCAGCGGGTATCGGGCCCCCGTTGAGGTGATGATGTAGGAGTTGGCGGGATCAATGTCCAGCCGGATCCACTGGTAGTTTCCGGCCGGAACCGTCACACCGGAAAGAAGCTGGGCACTGGCGCTGCCTTGCAGGGACAAGAGATTGATCGTCCGTTCAGTCGCAAAGGGAAAGGACTGGAGGTTCCCGGAACTCATGAGATCGACACCCGTGAAGGCCACGACCACCATCTGGGCTCCATCGACGGGAGTATCGTTGACGGCAAGGCTCATCGTCCCGGTACTCGAAGAACTGCCGTTACAGGCGGCCAGAAGGGAAAACAGGCAGATGAGTCCGGTGACCTGGAAGAGACGTTTTGCAAGCTTCATGGGGATATCACCTCAAAAGTGGGTTACAAACCGCACTGTGCTTCAAATTTACTACCCGTTCCATCTTGTGATCAAGATCGCTTCAAACCGCCTGTCGGATAAAACGAGCCGCTTGTCTGTCTCCTTCTATATGCGTAGAATGTATATTATGTAAAGTTATTGATGGCCGGAATGGAGGTGCTTGTTCTGGAAACCCCTCCCATTCACCTGCCAATCAGAATCGATTGACTGCATGGCCACTGGCCACGTTTAGCAAAGCATGTCGAGTCCGGGATGTGGATGTCGACGGGAAAAAAACCGATAAAAAAACGGGGAGCCCTCCCGGGGCTCCCCAGACTTTTCGTGGTCCTTCCTGTCGCGGTTCAGTGCAGGTTGTCGGTCTTCTCGATGAAACGGGTCACGTTGGCATGGATCGTGATCAACGAGTGATGGTTCACGTAAACCATGTGCCCGGAATGGTACCAGTAGAACGAAATGTTCTTTTCGAGCTTGCGGGAAATCGGAAGCTGCTCGAACTGGTACCAGGCCGCGTAGAACGGGGTGGCCAGGTCATAGTAGCCACCATTCACCATGACCTTGAGATCCGGGTTGTACTTCATGGCCGCAGCAAGGTTGAGCATCACGTTGGGAACAAACTGCGGGAAGCGTGTGAAGGGGGCCACATTCTTGAAGTTCCAGTGGAGGTGGCCATAATAAACCGGCCGGTAATAGTGCCCGCCACCGAACTTGAGTACGTTCTCGGTATACCAGTTGAACGCCGCGACATACGCCTGGCTGATGGCCGACGATTGGGGATCGTAGTAGGCACTCGCCGCCAGGGGGTTCATGGTCGGTCCCAGGAAGCGGGTATCCAGCCGGCCGGTCGTTTCGCCAAAGGGAAGCATGAGCTCCTGCTCATAATTTCCGCCGCTCACGCGCAGATCCGCGCGGATCAGGTAGCGCACAGGAAGGCCCGTGAAGTAGTGGAGTTTTTCCGCAACCGCCCGCTCCGCCGAACGGGACAATGTGTCTCCCTTGTTCAGGGCATCCAGGTAGCCGTGCATGGCATAGGCTTCCGACTGCTTGAGCAGCACGTGGAGAGGCAGCTCCTGCGCCTGTGCCGGTAAGCGCTTGTGGTACCAGGATGTGGCCGTGTACGTCGGAAGGCCCAGCGCATACGGCATGTTGTTGCCGGGATTCATCTGGGGGCCATCGATGCTGGTGTCAAAGCTCAGGATCGTGGACTGCATGATCACGCCATTCAAATCGACGTTCTTGTCGTTTTCGAGGATCCAGGCCAGGACCGCGTTGCGGGTGGTCCCGTAGCTCTCTCCGTAGAGATACTTGGGTGAATTCCACCGGTTGAACTTGGTCAGGAACTGCACGATGAAGTCGGCAAACGCATGACCATCCTGATCGACTCCGAAGTAGTCTTTGGGATTGCCGTCGGGCAAAAGCCGGCTGAATCCGGTTGCCGGAGCATCAATGAAGACCTCATCGGTCGCGTTGAGGAGGCTGTAGTGGTTCTGGACCAGCCGGTAGGGCGCCGCCGGGGTATGGTTCGGTGCCGGCGCGGTCACCACCCGGATCGGTCCATAGGCACCGATGTGCAGCCAGATGGTCGAGGAACCTGGACCGCCATTGTAGAAAAAGGTGACCGGGCGATCGGCGGGATTGACCCCCCGCTTGAAGTAGGCCACATAAAACATGCTCATGGCCGGCTGATGTTTCCGGTTTCTAAGGATGAGCGTACCCGCGACGGCCTTGTATTTGATCCGCTTGCCGCCGATCACCACACTGCCGTAGGTGACGCTTTCATGGGGCTTGAGCCAGTAACTATATTCCCGGGACGTTTTGGGGGGATGGCCATGACCCGCCCAGTGATGGGGGGCCGCCCAGGCTGGAGCCAAAATGGCGGCGGACAAAAAGGCGCCAGCCAGTTTTAGCGTGTGCTTGTGATTGATCATTTTGATACCTCATAGGCAATTCCAAATGCAGACTGCATGGACTGCCCAAATGTGGACGATTCACCTGCGGATCCAGCAAGCGAAAGAGGATCTGCCCCGTCTTTGTAAACTGCCGCGCAAAAGCGACCCTATCCATGGATACATGCCCCTTGGACGGTTTTTCGGGCGAGGCCAGCCTGATTATACTCCCGGCAAAATCTCACAGGACAAACCCCCTCCCCCCTCCTGCCTGAGGAAAGTCGAACGAAACTTCAGGGCCGGGCAACTACCTGGAAATCCTTGGTTTTTCGTATCCTTCGTGTTTTCTGAGCACCCTGCTCGGATCTCAGACCGTCGCCTTCGAGGCGCCTTCCGTTCTCACCTGGGAAACCGGGATCCGCACGGAAAACGGGTCTGCGTGGGTCGGTTTGTAGATGATCGGGACCTCTGGTGCAAGCGGTCCCTGCGTTCTTGGTCCACGCAGAAAGACCTTTAGCGCCTTGAGGGGATGGCTGAACGTATCATTGACTGCGGTTCCTTCGAATCCGCAGTGCGCCATGCAATTGTCGCATTTCGGATTCCGTCCCACTCCGTAGCGATCCCACGCCGTATCCTCGAGGAGCGACTGGAAAGTGGGAGCATACCCCTCCCCGACCAGGAGATAACAGGGTCGCTGCCAGCCGAAAACATTGTAGGTCGGGTTGCTCCACGGAGTGCACTGGTAGGTCTGGTTGCCCGCCAGAAAATCCAGGAAGAGGCTGGACTGGTTGAAAACCCACCGGCGTTTGCGTTCCCGCCCGATCCGGAAGACTTCGCGAAAGAGCTTTTTGCTCTGCTGACGCGGCATGAACACTTCCTGGTTGGGCGCCCGCTCATAACTGTAGCCTGGGGAAACCGTGATGCCCTCCACGCCGAGGTTCATCGCACTATCAAAGAAATCGGCGATTTCCCCGGGACCTTCGCCCTGGAACAAGGTTGAGTTCACGGTCACCCGGAAACCCCGTTCACGGGCCATACGGATGGCTGCCACGGCTTTGTCATAAACACCCTCCTGGCAGACCGAGGCGTCGTGGCGTTCCCGGTTGCCATCGAGGTGGATCGAAAAGGTGAGATAGACCGAGGGTTCGAAGCGATCGAGATGTTTGGGGAGAAGGATCGCATTGGTGCAGAGATAGACAAACTTCTTGCGGCTCACGATGCCTTCCACGATCGCCGGCAGCTCCTTGTGGACCAGGGGTTCCCCCCCGGCAATCGAGACCATCGGTGCGCCGCACTCATCCACCGCCTTGAGCGCTTCGTCCACGCTCATGCGACGCTTGAGAACCTCCTCCGGATAGTCGATCTTTCCGCATCCCGAGCAGGCCAGGTTGCATTGGAAAAGCGGCTCGAGCATCAGGACCAGGGGGTACTGGCGGACTCCCCTCAGGCGGTTGCCGAGGATGTAACGGGCCACACGATACTGCTGAATCAAGGGAACGCTCATCATCTCACCTCATGAAAACCGGTCTCGCCCCAGGAAACGGGGGCCTGTGCCAATCCCGCGATCCGCCCCTGCAGGATAGACCAATAGTCCTTGCGAAGCGATCTCCACTCCATGTGAAACCACGGGGTAAAGGTCTCCGGCCGGGAGTCCATCTCACGATCCAGGGTCCAAGGTTCGATATAACGGCAGTCATCCACCTCGTTGACATTGGGCCGGAGCACCTGGTCGCCCACAAAACCGGCGAAAACCCAGCAGAGCTCATTCTCAGACCCAATCGATAAATACTCTGCATGATATTGAAATTTATAAATATAATCAAGTTCGCAAACCAAGCCGAGTTCCTCCTCCAACCGCCTCTTCGCCGCCCCCGGGGTGCTTTCCCCAAGACGGGGATGGCTGCAACAGCTGTTGGACCAGAATGCGGGCCACAGCCGCTTATGTCGGCTCCTCCGTTGCAGGAGAAGGGCGCCCTCGCTGTTGAAAACAAAGAGGGAAAAGGCCCGGTGCAAGACTCCCCGGCCCTCATGGCAGCCAGCCTTGTCCAAGGATCCGATTTCCCGGTCCTCGGAGTCGACCAGGATCAACGGGTCGCTGTCGAAAGAGACAACCGGGTGGAGGGCCGGATCCAGCATCGGCTTACCCAATCGGGACCTCCATCGCCTGATAGCCGGCATCCTGCATCGCCTTGATGACCGCTCGGGTTTTCCCGGGGCAAAGGGCGATGATCGAGCCCCCTCCTCCACCACCGGTGAGCTTGGCCCCGAGGGCTCCATTTTCTCTCGCGATTTCAATCAATTGTTCGATTTCCGGACTTGAAACCTGGAGTGCTGCCAGCAAGCCCTGACAGACGTTCATGAGATCGCCCAACTGCTCGAAGTCCGCCTTTTCGACCGCCCGGACCCCTTCCAGAACCAGACGATCGATTCCGTTGAAGATCTCTTCATAAAGGGCATTGTTCTTCTTCCAGGCCTGCCGGACCCTTCGGACGGTCTTGGCGGTCAGGCTTTCGACGTGCGTCATCCCGACCACCAGCGGAATGGGCTCGGGAGGGTGGATTACCCGCATCTCGGCTGGCTGTCCCGGACGATAGAGAAGCAGTTGCCCATAGGTGGCGACCGTGTTGTCCACTCCCGAGGGCGTGCCATGGGCAATCTTCTCGCATTCGAATGCCAGCGTATTGATTTCTTCATCTGCCATTCCGAGCTTGAAATGCAGGTTCATGGCACGGATGGTCGCGACCGCCGTTGCTGCCGATCCCCCGAGGCCCATGGCCTTGGGAACGTTCGAAAAAATCTCGATCTGGAGCGGGCGGTTTCCAAGGCCCAGCTTCTGGATGATGAGCTGGATGGAATGGTGGAAGGAATCGGGTTCGTTTTGCATGGGATGCAAGCGCTGCTCAATGCCCCAACGGGGAATGATCAGGGTCACTCCCTCCTCGGCATCTTTCACCTTGCATTTGATGGCCAAGGGAATTGGCGCGGTGATGGCGTGGCTGCCATAAACCACTGCATGTTCGCCCAAAAGGATGACTTTCCCATGGCCCACTCCATATTCCGACACATCCGGCTGTTTCTGCCCGGAATCCGGGTGTTCCACACGCGGTTGGGATTCACTGCGGACCGTTTCAATGATTTCCCGTGCTTTCCAGACTTTGATGTCACCTCCGTCGATCAGGCGATCCACGACCGTTTCAAAGATGGCCGGATCCGCACCCGCGGCCAGTGCCACACTCCGGGCATGAAGGGTCATGTGACCCTGCTGGATGCCGTCCGTGACCAGGGCCCTCAGCGCCGAGAAGTTCTGCCCCAGACCGACCGCACCTATGATTTCCGCAAGTTCCCGGGCACTTTGGGCACCCAGCAGTCGCTGGTTGACCGCCACCGTCTGGTTCGATTGCTGCTGGCCGCCGACCGTACCGACCTTGATGGGCATTTCGAGCACGCCCTCCAGGTTTCCTCGGGCATTCTTGTACCAGCGGGTCAAGGCCGTATAGGAGTGGCCGCGGGCGGCATAGGCGTGGGCGGCGGCCTCGAGTGCCCTCCAGTCGTTCCCGGTGGCAAGTGCCACGGCGTCAATGCCATTCATGATGCCTTTGTTATGGGTCGTCGCGCGGTAGGGATCCACGATGGCCAGGTCATTGGCCAAGATGATGCCATCCCGCACCTGCTCGGGATCATGCCCGGACCGGGCCAAAGCCGCCATGGTGATTTCGCAGCTCGTCCGGACGACCGCCCGATCGGTCAGGTTCGACAGAATTCGCAAGAGCACCCGGCCGCCCGTCAGGTTTTCGAGGAGCGAGGCAACCCCCTCGCACATCGTGTTGACCAGGTTGGCCCCCATCGCATCGCAGGTATCGACCAGGAGGTGCACGACCAGCATGTCACGACCGGTGCTGGGAGAGACATGCTTCCAGACCTCGATGTCCCGGGCCCCTCCCCCTCGAGCCACCAGGTTCGGATGGAAACTGTTCGCCAGGTTGATGATTTCTGCCTTCCGGTTGAGCAGCGTGCACTCTGCTTCCCGGGGATGCGGCAGGTCGATGATCTGGACCTGTCCGATCAAGAGGGTTCCCTGGCTGACACTCTGGAATCCACCCCCCTCCCGGGCCATTTTGGCGGCGGCACACAAGGCGGCCACGATCGAGGGTTCCTCGACGACCAGGGGGATGACGTAGTCCTTTCCGTTGATCAGAAAATTGAGCGCCAGGCCGATCGGCAGTCCCATGACGCCGATGACGTTTTCGATCATCTTGTCGGCGTGATGAACCTTGAGCAAGTGTTTCCCGGCTGCCAGCATCAGGTAATCCTCGTCCGTGAGGAATCCCTTCTCATGAATGACCCGGACGCGCTCGGGGACCGACAGCTTGTAAAAATTGGGAATGCGGGCTCGACTCATGCGCTGGCTCACTCCGGAATCGGACGAATCTCCAACCCTTGGGTTTCTTGATTCGATTCCACTATATGATAACCCATTGATTCGACTTGATGCCGGAAGGGCGCGAGGGTTTCCCAACTTTCCGCCATCGCAAAGCCCACATCCCCGCCACCGGCTCCCGAGGGCTTGTAGCTGATCCCGAGGGCCCGGGCCATTGCCAAAAGACGGGCATGTTCCCCGGAGAGGATCTCGAGGCCGCTGGCCTCTCCGAGCTGGACCAATGCCTCCGCGTAATCATCAACCGCGTGCCGGAGGCCCTTGGTCTCCCCTCCGCGAAAGGCCGCGACCCCCGCCTCACTGATCCGGGTCAGGGTGTCAATCATCCCTTGGAAACATGCCGGTTCCCTGGATTCCCACTGGAAAAAGCGTTCCAGCATGCCGCCGGTGGACGTGGAATGACCGGTCCAGACGATCAGCAAGGGACAGGGAGCTTCCCGCGAAAAGGCTTGCAGGAAGGGAAGCTCGTTTGCGAGGCCTTTCTGGAAGCGGATCCAATGGCCGAAACAAGCAGCCGCAATGTCCACGCCACTGCCCCGCTGATCGGGTTGTTCCCGGTACATCCGCCAGAGCCACGGCCAGATCTCGCCGGCAGCACAGTCCAGGTCGGATGCATCCCGGGATCGGTAGAGCGCGGCGAACAGGGCTACGGTGAGAGCAGCGCTGGATCCCAGGCCCAGTTTTCCGGATTGCGAGTAAAAATCCCCCGTATCCAGTTCCAGGCGGATCGCCTGCCGGTCTTGCAGGAGAGGCCCATGATTCTTGCGGAACCAGGAAAAAAGGTGCTGGACGAGCGACAGCGCCCGGCCGGTTTCGGGATCCACGGCCTCAAAGGCTCGCAGGGCATCTGGATGGAAAGGGATTGTCCGTCCAGGCCAGAGACTGGACTCGAGGACCGAGCGCGGGCCTTCAATCCAACGGAGGGTCACCCGAGCCCTTTGTCCGACCGCCATGGCCAAGGCCGGTGCACCCTTGAGAACGGCATACTCGCCGAGGATCACCAGCTTGCCGGGGGCCGAAACCCGGATGTCGCCGGCCGACTTCTGGTTCATGGACCCGAAGGCTGGGATTTTCCGGCTCCGGAAATCACCCGGGCACCCGGTCCCAGGCGACTGGTCATGACCTCGAGAACGCCTGGAATCTGGCGAAGAATCCCGGCGACCTGCTGGCTGGCACCCGGCTCGCAGACCGCCTTGACCTGGGGTCCCGCATCGATTGTGAAAAAAACGGGAATCCCCTGTGCCCGCAAGTCACGAATGACCGTGAGGCAACTGACCGTGGCCCCATTCCAGTACATCAACCCGGGCTTTGCCGCAAGGGCCAGCCCATGCATCTTGAGACAGCTGTGCTCGCTCACGAGTGCCAGTTTTTCAAAATCACGGGCCAGGACCGCCTGGCGTGCGGCCTCCAGGTCGGCGGGCTGCGCCCGGATCCAGTCTTCGTAAAAAGGAGAAGTCTTCGCCGTAATTTCCATGCCGGCCGTTGATCCCACCGGTTTGGCAGAAAGACTGGTAATGGCAACTGCGACCTCGAGCGGCCAATGACCGGGATCGGCGAGCGGGACCAGCTCCGTACGACCCGGGGCCGGGGTTTCCTGCAAGCGCAGTTCGACAAAGCCGCCATACAGGGATCGGGGCGCGGAACCGGACGCCCCTCGTGCCCACTCGCTCCTTTCTTCCGGGGAAACCTCAAGGCACAGGGCCGCAATGGCCGCCGTCACCAACGCGGCGAAACCGGATGCCGAGGAGGCCAGTCCCGCGGACGTCGGAAAGTTGTTGCGGCTCTGGATCCGGGCCCGATGGAGGCAGGAGGCCCGTTGCCGGATGGGATCCAGGCACCGGCTGACCCGGACCAAGCCTTTGGGATCCGGAACTCCATTCAGCAGAAAGAGATCCTCCGGCAGATCCGGATCGAACTCGACTTCGGTCCGGGTCCAGAGGGATTCCAGGGTCACGGAGAGGGACCCCACGGCGGGAAGATTCCGGGCTCCGTGGCGTTTTCCCCAGTACTTGACGAGCGCAATGTTGGGCTGGGCTTGGGCTTGGGCCATGTCGGTTTCCACTGCCAGTGGGAATTCTACGGGATCGGACCGGTCGCTGCCGGCTCGATGCTCAGGTCGCCCAGCCCAGATTCCGCGCAAAGTGCCGGAGGGCGCGATGGGCCAGCCGGTCATTCTTCCAAAGCTGCAACACTCCGCTGTAGTCCGCTTTCCGCATCCGGGCCATGCACAGGGGCAACCGGCCCACCATCAGCCGCCCCCAGGGATCAAGGGTTCGCACAAGGGCCTGGGGCAAGCTCTGGGCCACGCCATCCAGGGGTGCCTTGACAGCCACGAACGGAATTCCTCGTTCCCGTGCCACCTCGGCCACGGAAAAAGCCTCGAGATCGACCAGGATCGCCGGGAAGCGTTTCCGCAGGAGAGCCTTTTCCGCGGCGTCGGTGATCACTCGATCCACGGTCAACAGATTTTCACAATCCAGTGAAGGCGAACCACGTACCTCGAGAAGGCTTGACCGAAAGTCCGGATCGGCGGGCAGCCACTCCCCCTCCCCTCCCAGAATCCGTTCCGGCAGGAGAATCAGGCCCGCCCGGGCCTCTGGATCCAGTCCTCCCGCGAACCCCCAGGAAACCAGTCGTCGACATCCGATGTCGAACAGGCCCCGTGCCGCGCGTCCCGCCCGTACGGCGCCCATGCCGGATACCCAGCAATGATTCCCGCAGCCGATCGCAAAGGGTCGATCCAAAGGGACCCGGCCGGCGACCAGCGTCCGCGCCTCCCGCGCCAGTGCCACGACCAGACCGGTCGGTCGAGTCTCAGCCGTAGGCGGGTCTGCCGCGCCGGGGTTCAGGTCATCCTCCGGTCAAGGGGTCGGGCGAGGCCCGAACCCCAGGGTTACTCCAGCACCACGGCGGTGCCGTAGGCGGTCACCTCGTTCATGGCCTGCCCCGGGCCGGAATCGAACTCTCCGGAATCGAACCGCATGGCCAAAACGGCATTGGCACCGAGGGATTTTGCCGCCAGGGCCAGCTGGACCAGGGCATCGTTCCGGCTTCTTGTAATCATTTTGCTGTAGCCTTTTTGCCGTCCGCCGAAAATGGCTCTCAGGCTCCCCAGCCAATTGCCGGCAAAGTTTCTCGAGCGGACGCTCGTGCCATAGACGGGCCCGATCACTTGGCGGATGTTCCGCCCGGGACAGTCATTCAGCGTCAAAATGAGAACCTCGCTCTCGTCATGGTTTGTAGGCACAACCCGGCCTCCCGGAAAGGAAACGGTGGGGATATCCTAACCGTTCATGAGAGAACCGGCTGGATTCTTGTGCCGGCAAGGTCTTGGGAGATCGTCTGAACGATGGCATAATGCCGTGATCTTTATGACAGAGCCAGGTTAGGTTCGTTTCATGCATACCCACGGCAGGGATTCCACCGAGCGACAGAGCGAAGAGGATTCTGACCGTCGCTTGATCGATCACTTCCTGGCCAAGATGATCACGCCCCAGATCACCGTGATCCTGCTCGGCCTGATCGAATGTTTCCTGGTCTGGAACCACACTCCCAACCCCTCACACACGTGGATCTTCGGATGGATCCTGTTCCTGCTCATCGTCACACTTTACCGGTTCGAGCTGATTCACCGCTACCGGCGCCACGGAACCCGCCATTCCGTCGCCTACTGGATGCGACGTCTCACGGTCGCCATGTTCGCTTCGGGTTTGGCCTGGGGACTCGCTTGGTGGCTCCCCGGGCTCCACCCCTCCCGCACCATTGTTTTCATCAACCTGATCCTGCTGGTCGGCCTCGTTGCAGGATCGACCGTGACCAACTTCTGGATTCCCTGGGGCAGCCGGGCTTTTGCCCTGCCCATCCTCGCTACGCTCGTCATTCACCTTACGAGCTTCCCACTGAGCATCCAGCTGGTTGGCGGGTTCATGATCCTCCTTTTCTGGATCTCGGTTGACCTCGCAGCCCAGGCAACTCTTCAGGGATACCGGAACACGGTCGCTCTCACCGTCCAAGCCGAGCGCATCACCGCCCAGTTCGACAGCAAAAACCGGGACTTGATGAAAGAAATCGGGCGACGTGAACGCGCAGAACAGATCATCACCAAGGATCGCGAGGAACTCCTCCTCGTCATCGACTCGATTCCGATCCTGACTGCCATCGTGACGCAAGGACTGGTGTTTCGACGCATCAACCGGGCACTGGGCCAGCAGCTCCGCGTCCAGTCCGAAGAAACAGCTCCCATCGCACTGGAATCCCTGGTGGGTCCCGAGCAATATCCCTCACTCAAAACCCGTTTTGAACAGGCCCTCCTGGGTCGCCAGCAACGCTTTCCCCTTCAGCTTGCCTGGAGTCCGGATCAGCAACCCCGCTTCTATACCGCCCACTGCATTCCCATCCAGTCACTCAGCGGGTCCGAGGCCCGGGAATTCCTTCTTCTCCTTGAAGATGTGACCACGTGGAAAAAGAAGGAAGTCAAGCTAAACTACGACGCACTCCACGACCCGCTCACGGGGCTTGGCAATCGCCGCCTGCTCCAGGATCGCCTGCTGGATGCGCTCGACCGGGTTCACCTGGGTGAACCCGGAATCCTGATCCTGCTCGACCTGGATGGATTCAAATCCATCAACGATCAGGAAGGGCATCCCGTCGGGGATACGATCCTGGCTGCGGTGGCCCGTGCGCTTACCCACTCCGTGCGGAAGTCCGATACCGTCTGCCGCCTCGGGGGAGACGAGTTCGCCATCGTACTGCCTGCCGCTCCCCGGGGAACGGCAGAACCGATTGCGCTGAAGATCCAGGCGCACATCCACAGAGAGACGAACGCCCTTGCCCGGGCGAGCGCCCCGCCTACTGCCAGCATTGGGCTCGTGGCGCTCGAGACCGGTGACATCGATCCGAAGGACTGGCTCGCTGCAGCCGATCGGGGGCTTTACGAAGCCAAACGACGGGGTGGCAACACGCATGCCTGGGGTCATCTCGCCAATCGGTAGACGGTAGTTCCCCTTGCATCTTCCAGCCGCGTAAATTGCCTCTGCTAAATTCCAAGTGGGTGCCGATCATGGAGGAATACCGCAAGAGAACCCAAGAAGGGATCGTGCTATACAAAATGGTAACGAGATCATTTCCTTTTGGAAAAACCTCACGGCTGTTTCCTTGCCGGACCTCTGGGAGCCTTGATCCGGTGCGCAACGGCTTGGTAGGCCGCGCTTCGCTCGGCCTTCTCGCAGTTGTTTGTCCCCCAAACTATACCGAGAAAGGGTTTACCTTCGCTGTGGAGCGGCAACCTGATGGTCACCTTTCTGGTAGCCTCCCAAGTTATTATTTTCATTGGCTCCCCGGGACGGGCTCGAACCGCCGACCCGGTGATTAACAGTCACCTGCTCTACCAACTGAGCTACCGGGGAACCTTGCGGCGAATTTTACAGGGAGAAAGGAAAAGCGTCAAAAAACTTCTGCTCTGGCCCACTAGCTGCCGCTTCCGGATTTCCGGTGCAATCCCTCGAGGCTTCGGATCCGGGTCAAGAGATAATCCATAAAATCGTCACGGAGCTCCGGATGGCGGAGCGCCGTTTCCACACATGCCTCGAGGTATCCCAGCTTGTCACCACAGTCGTAACGGACTCCCTCGAAGGCATAACCGAAAACCGGTTCCTGGACCAGAAGGCGGCTCAAGGCATCCGTCAGCTGGATCTCCCCTCCCCGCCCCTGACCGGTCTCACGCAGGCAGTCCAGGATCCTGGGCGTGAGAAGGTAACGGCCGATCACGGCCAGATCCGATGGCGCCTCGGTGACCTCGGGTTTTTCGACAAAGGATTCGATCTGGAAGAGACGGTGTGCGGTCTCCCGTGGTTTGACGATTCCATAGCGTGAGACATGGTCCCTGGGAACCCGTTCCAAGGCAACAGTACTCACCCCCTCCTGTGCATAAATGTCATGCAGCTGCTCCAGCACATTCGGAGTCACCGGGCTTTCGTACTGGATGAGGTCATCTGCCAGGATCACGTAGAACGGGCTGTTTCCGAGAATCGTGGCGGCGCACAGGACCGCGTGACCCAAACCCAGGGCGGCCGGTTGCCGAAGATAAACTGTTGTCGCATGTTTCGGTACTATATTTTTGATTTTATTTAATAAAGACTGCTTTTCACGAAGCCGGAGCTCGCTCTCCAGTTCGTGCACCCGGTCGAAATGGTCTTCGATTGCCCTCTTGTTCCGGCTCGTCACGAAAATCAGGGTGTCGACCCCGGCCTCGATGGCCTCCTCCACGGCATACTGGATCAATGGCTTGTCGACGACGGGAAGCATTTCCTTCGGACTGGCCTTGGTCGCCGGAAGGAAGCGGGTCCCAAGTCCGGCAACCGGGAAAACAGCTGTCCGGACCTGGCTTTTTTTTCGGCTTGATTTCATCATCGTCCAAAATGCTCCGCTCGGATGTTCATTGCCGGGACCAGGGATTGGCCAGCCGGGAAGGACGGGTGGAAGGACCCGGATAGTCAAAAAGGACCGTCTTCCGGGTTTTTCCCAGACTGCCCAGCTGTTCTCCCAGGATCTCGTGCGGCAGGAAAGAATCCCAGCGATGGCAGCCGGGGCACTTCCACACATGGTTATGCAGGCTGTACCCGCATTCCTCGCAGTAAAACCTCAGGGTCAGGTGGAAAATCGGTGCCAGGGACTCCCGCACCCGGAGGGCCCAGGCCTCTCCGTTTCCGGTCGGACAGAACGATTTCAAAAGCGCATGTCGTTCGAGGAAATCATGAAGGCAAGCCGCACACTCGGTCACCGGACTCGACGGATCGAGGATCAGCGCTTGGGCGACGGCATCCTGGGCGTTGTCGTCCAGCATCGTCTTGCGGAGTACCTTCTGCAATCCTCCCCGCGGCTGGATCGCGGTCGTCGCAACCCACAATTCACGAAGGGTGACCGGAGCCAGCAGTGGTTTCAGCCGGAACGCCTGTTCAAACAAGGGATAGGCCTGGGCCGGCCGGTCTTCCAGCCAGAACACCTTGCCCATCATCCAGTGGGCCCGGACCGAGGCAGGATCCCGGCGCAAGGCCCGTCCGATCCGGTCACGGGCTTCCCGGAGATCCCGGGTCTCCAAGGCCGTCTGCCCCATCTCGCACTCGTAATGAGCCATGAGGCGGCCGTAGCTCATGCCGCTGGCCTGCTCGAGCGCGTGTGCGCAGCGCAGGGCATCGTCCCAGTCCTTCTGGTTCTCGTGGATCTGGATGAGCTGGGTCAGCGCCGGGCGCCGCCACGGCTTGTCCTCCAGCAACTCGTTGAACAAGCGCTCCGCGCGGTCGTACAGCCCGGCCGACAGATAATCGCAGGCCAGTTCATAAAGGGCCGTCCGGCGATCCTTTCGGTCGAGCTGGGTTCGGGCCACGAGATTCTGGTGGATGCGGATCGAGCGCTCGAGCTCCCCCTTGCGCCGGAACAGACGCGCCACGGCCAGCTGGATTTCCACGATTTCCGGGTTTTCGTCGGCCAGCCGCAAAAAGACCGTGAGCGCCTCATCGGGCTGTTCATCCAGGAGGTACCGGAGTCCGGTGAAATAGCGCAGACTGGTCACGGAACCCGCACGCCGCCTCCGGCTGCGGCGCTCCATGGAGAGGCCCACGGCTGCAGCCAGGAGGAGACCCAGCAAGAACCAGGCAAGCGGCTGCATCAGGAACCCCGCATTCCGCGGGCCCGGTTGAGGAAGCGCCGAAGAGGGTTCCGGGTGGCTTCCGCCGTTGGAAGCACTCCTCCCCCTGTTCCCTGCACCCGTTGCAGGCGGTGCAGCTTCCAGGACAGACGGATCCGGGTCGGGAGAAAAATCAGAAAGACAAGGATCCCCCCCAGCACAAATCCCGTCACGAACAGCATGAAAACCGGGATCATCCCCTGCCATCCGGGCAGATGGACCACCACAGGCCCGGGGTTTTCGAGAGCGACAATCAAAAGGCCGGCGAACACGCCAATGGCCACAATCGAAAGGAACCCTCTTTTCATCAGGTCTGCCAGCCGGAACCGTCCACCGGCCATTTTAGCCGCTTCCACGTGCGCTGCGGCGCGAGCCCCTAATTTTCCTGGATCGGCACTCCGGATTTCTCGATTTGGGTCCGCAGGGACTTGCCGGGTTTGAAATGGGGAACAAAACGGCCGGCCAGGGCAACCGGCTCCCCCGTCTTGGGATTCCGTCCGATGCGTGGTTTGTGGTAGTGGAGTGAAAAACTGCCGAATCCACGGATTTCAATCCGGCGGCCCTGGGCCAATGCGGTTCCCAGATGTTCCAGGATGGTTTTCACCGCCAATTCAATGTCCTGTTGAGGCAGATGCCGGTAGTGCTGGCTGATGTACTCAATCAGTTGTGATCTGGTCACGAACGGCCCTCCCCCTCTTACGCTGATGACCGGCACCCATGCATTGTCTTCATGGTGCACCCCTTCCGGCTATGGATTCGTTTCCGGGTTTTTTTCCTTGAAGAGATCGCCGATCGTAGGGATTGCACCCGTGGAACGGCGGCTGTAGTTGTCAAGCGCTTTCGCCTCCTCCTCGCGCTCCAGCGCCCGCACCGACAGCGACACAACCCGCGATTTCCGGTCCTGCCCCATCACGTGGGCCTCGATCTCCTCTCCCGGATGCAGGACGGTACGGGCATCATTCACCCGTTCCCGATTGAGGTCTGCGGCCGCCAGATAACCCTCGATTCCCTCCCCCAGAGCGATCCGGGCTCCCTTTTCCTCCACTTCCTTCACGGTTCCCCGGACGGTCGTTCCGCGGGGATGGGCCGCGAGGAAAGAGGAGAAGGGATCCTGTGCCAGCTGCTTGATGCCCAGTGAAATCCGTTCCCGTTCCGCGTCGACAGCCAAGAGAACCGTCTCCACCTCGTCTCCTTTCTTGTAGTTCCGAATGACCTCCTCGCCGGGAAGGTCCCACGAGATGTCCGAAACATGAACCAGTCCGTCAATGCTCCCTTCCAGCCCGACGAAAATGCCAAAGTCAGTGATCGACTTGACCTTGCCCTGGATCCGCTCCCCCTTCTTGTGGTTCTGGGCAAAATCCTCCCATGGATTCGGCGTGCACTGTTTGAGGCCGAGCGAGATCCGCCGTCTCTCGGTATCAATCTCGAGAATCATCACTTCTTTCTCATCCCCCACGTGAACCACTTTGGCCGGGTTGACGTTGCGGGAAGACCAGTCCATTTCGGACAGGTGGACCAGGCCCTCGACACCGGGCTCGATTTCGACGAAACAGCCGTATTCGGTCACATTCGTCACACGCCCGAAGGTCCGGCTTCCCACCGGGTGGCGGCGGTCGATATCCGTCCACGGATCCTCGCCGAGCTGCTTGATGCCCAAAGAAACCCGATTTCGCTCGCGGTCGAAGCGAAGCACCTTGACGTCGATCTCCTGGCCGACCGTGACGATTTCCGAGGGATTGCGGACGCGTCGCCAGGCCATATCGGTGATGTGGAGAAGGCCATCGATGCCCCCCAGGTCGACAAAGGCCCCGTACTCGGTCAGGTTTTTCACGATTCCCTTGAGGAGAGCCCCTTCCTTGATCTTTTCGAGCAGGGATTCCCGTTCCCCCTGGTTCTCGGTTTCGACCACGGCCCTTCGCGAGACCACCACGTTGTTCCGTTTCTGGTCGAGCTTGATGATCTTGAACTGGAGTGGACGTCCTTCCAGGTAGGAGGAATCGCGCACCGGGCGGATGTCCACCAACGAGCCGGGGAGAAAGGCGCGGATTTCACTCAGGTTGACGGTGAAGCCGCCCTTGACCTTTCCGGTGATGGTTCCGGTGACGATGGATTCCTTTTCGAAAGCCTCCTCAAGTTCCTTCCAGGCCCGGAGACGGCGGGCCCTCTCCCGTGACAGATGGGTTTCCCCCATCCCGTCCTCGAGGGTGTCGATGGCCACCTCCACCTCGTCCCCGACCTGGACCTGCACACTGCCCGATTCGTCGCGGAACTGGTCGATCGGGATGACTCCCTCGGACTTGAGACCGGCATTGACGATCACCACCTCCGGGTTGATAAAGATGACCCTGGCCTTGATGATGCTGCCCGGATTGAGCTGGGTCCTGGACAGGCTTTCTTCGAGAAGATCCGCAAACGATTCCGACATTCAAAATCCCGTGCCGTTGGCACTCTGACCTCATGAAGTCTCCTGCCATCCCATCCGGTTCGGCACGAGAATGGACAATCGGGGCACCTCCTGGCACCCCCCTCTCAAAATCAGCTGACTCCAGAGCCGGCCCGCCACCTTTCCCAGATTTTCTGGACGACCTGCTCTGCATCAAGCCCGGTACTATCGACAATCCAGGCATCGGGCGCCGGCTTGAGGGGCGATACGGATCGATTCCGATCCCGTTCATCCCGCTCTTCGATCTCCCGAGTCAAGCGTCTCAGACTATCATAAAGGCCTAATGCATTCAACTGTTTAAGACGCCTCGCGGCCCGGGCTTCGACACTGGCGGTGAGAAACACCTTGAGCACGGCATCCGGGAAGACCACGGTCCCCATGTCGCGTCCGTCGGTGACCAGGCCGGGCGGTTGCCGGCAGGAGCGCTGGACCGGGAGGAGGGCCCTGCGCACAAACGGCAGACCCGCGAGGCGGGAGGCCCGATCCGCAGCGGCCTCATCGGCGAGCGCTTCGGGGATGGGAGCCCCCTCGATTTCAAGGCCCCATCCGCCCGCACGGGGGCGCAGACGGATCGTGGCAATGAGACGGCCGAGCGCCTCCTCGTCCTCCCCGTTCACCTGTTCCTGGAGCGCCTGCCATCCCAGCCAGCGATAGAGACGGCCGCTTTCAAGCCAATTCCACGACAACCGTTCGGCCAGTCGTGCGGAGACGGTTCCCTTCCCCGCCCCTCCCGGACCATCAATCGTGATCACCGGCACCTCCGGGCGGACATTCACCCCAAGACGGCCTCCAGGGCCTTGGCCAGCGCCTGGTTCTGGTCCGGGAGACCCACGGTGATCCGGACATGATCCGGCAGGCCCATGGCAGCGAGCGGCCGGATGATAATGCCGGCCTTGAGCAGCTCCTCAAAAAGGGAGCGGGACGGGATGGGGGTTTGTCCGGTCACAAAATTACCCTGCGAAGGCAGGGTCCGGATCCGGTGTTGCTCGAGCAGCCGGGCCAGGTGGGGTCTCTCCCCAAAAACCAGCCGGCGGGTCTGGGCCAGATGGGCCTCATCGTCAAGGGCGGCTTCCGCCGCCAGGAGGGCCGGGTGACTCACGCTGAAGGGCAGCCGGACCCGTTGGAGCAGGCGGATGAGGGCGGGATCGCCCAGTCCGTACCCGATGCGGAAACCCGCCAGTCCATACGCCTTGGAGAAGGTTCTCGTGACCATCAGGTTCGGATAGCGGCCCAGGTACTCGAGCCCCGAAACGTAGTCCGGTGCGTCCACGAACTCGTAGTAGGCCTCGTCGAGGACGACGAGCGTGTCGCGGGGCACCGCCTCCAGCAGGCGGGTGATCGCCGGCCGGCCGAGGTAACTTCCGACCGGGTTGTTGGGATTGTCGATGAAGACGATCCGGGTCGCCGAATCCACCGCGGCCAGGAGATGGTCCACCTCATGTCCGAGCCCCGGCGCCGCTTTTGCAACCCGGAGCTCGGCTCCGACGGAGTGGGCAGCAATGGCGTAGGTCGGAAAGGTGAACTCCGAGATCACCGCATTGGCCTGGGGATTGAGCAAAACCAGGGCGAGCAGCATGAATAACTGGTCGGATCCGGTTCCAATGATCACGGAATCCGGCGGAACTCCATGTTTTGCGGCCAGCTTGCGGGTCAGTGTATAGGCGGCACTGTCCGGGTACAGGGCCGCTCGGGACAGGGCCTTGCCGGCTGCCCGGACCGCCTCGGGGCTCGGACCCAGCGGGTTCTCGTTCGAGGCCAGCTTGATCACGGAGTGGAGTCCGAGTTCGCGCTCGACCTCCTCGATCGGTTTGCCCGGCTGGTAGGGCTGGATGGTGTCGATGTTCCCGTTATGCGGCATGGTCATCCCGGCATGCGGTCATCCGGCCGTCCGCTGGTATTCCCGCATGAACTCGGTGAGGTGCCGGACACCGGCTTCCGGCATGGCATTGTAGATGCTGGCCCGGCAGCCACCGACCGAATGATGCCCGGCCAGCTGGACGAGGCCCGCATCGGCGGCCGCTGCGAGGAAACGGGGCGTTTGACTTTCATCCGCGAGCCGGAAGGGAACGTTCATCCGGGAACGGGAGGCGGGCGAGATCCCGTTGCGGTAAAAGCCCCCGCTCTGGTCGATGGCCGCATACAGCAGGTCCGCCTTTTTCCGGTTACGCACCGCCAGGGCTGCAAGCCCGCCTTCCTTCTCCATCCAGCGGGCCATGAGGTCGGCCAGGTACAGATTGAGGGTGGGGGGGGTATTCACCATCGAATGGTGGGCCACCCATTCCCGGTAGAGGAGGTACCGGGGCCAGCCCTCGAGCGAGCCCACGAGGTCGGCCTTGCGCAGGATGACGATGGCAAGACCGGTGATGCCGAGGTTTTTCTGGGCTCCGGCGAAAATCAGGCTGAAACTCTCGAGACGGGGAATCGGGCGGGAAAACAGGTTGGCGGTCATGTCCGAGACGAGGCGAAGGCCATCCCGGACGGGGGGTGGGGAAGCGAACTCGATTCCATCGATGCTTTCGTTGTCGGTGTAGTAGAGATAGTCGACGGGTTCCACACACGCCCAGTGGGCCGGGTCGGGAATGCGGGTCGGCTGTTCCGGGGTTCCCCCGGGGGGGACTTCGACGGCCGCCTCCGTCTGGATGAGGACCGAGGCATCCGTCCGCGCCAGGCGCGACCAGTATCCGGTCAGGGCGTAGGCCGCCCGCTTTCGATGGGGCCAGGAGAGATTCAAGGGAACCAGGCTGAAATGGGGTCTTGCCCCCCCCGCCATGAAAAGAAGGGTGTGCGAGTCGGGCAACTGGAGCAGTCGACGGATTCGCTCCTCCAATCCTTCGACAAGCCCGAGAAAGCGGGGATCCCGGTGGCTGATCTCGGCAACCCCCATCCCGGTCCCGTCAAACCGCCAAAGCGCATCCTGCGCCTCGCGAATGACGTCCTCCGGCAGGTAAGCCGGTCCGGGTCCAAAGTTCCAGCTTCGCTCGCGCCGTTCGGGGAGGGATCCTGAAACCGGTTCGGGACGGGGGGTCGTGGCGCTCATGCGGGTCTTTCTCCACCGGATGTGGAACTGTGTTCCTCCGCCTCATCGGCAGGTTCTGCGGGTATCCGTTCCAGGTTGACGACGGTATCCCCGTCATCCAGCCGGATCAGCCGGACTCCCTGCGTATTGCGACCCACGCGGGAAATCGACGCTGCCGCAATCCGGACGAGTGTGCCGTTCTGGGTCACCAGCATGACTTCATCCGCCTCCCGCACGGGTGCCGCACCAATGACCATGCCGTTCCTGGATCCGGTCTGGATCGAGATCACTCCTTTGCCTCCGCGAGTCTGGGCCAGGTATTCCCCGAGCGCGGTGCGCTTCCCATACCCGTGTGCGGTCACGGTCAGGACATCCTCTGCACCCTCCTCGATCACGGCCACAGCCACCACATGGGCGCCGCCCGCCAGGCGGATCCCGCGCACCCCGGTCGCCTGGCGTCCCATGGCCCGCACGTCGGTTTCCGGGAAGCGGATGGCCTTCCCGTTCGAGGCAAACAGCATGAGGTTCCGACGGCCGTCCGTCCGCTCCGCGCTGATCAGCACATCCTGCTCCGGAAGGTCGATCGCGAGGATGCCACTGGACCGGGGACGCGAAAAGTCGCTCAGGGAGACTTTCTTGACGATGCCCCGACGGGTCGCCATGAAAACAAACTCTTCCCGATCGAAGCGGTCCACGTCCAGGATCGCGGTGATCCGTTCGCCTTCCTCAAGTTGGAGCAAGTTGACGAGTGGCTTGCCCTTGGCCGAACTGCCACCTTCCGGCAGGTCGAAGACCCGGGTCCAGTAGACCCGGCCGCGGGTCGAAAAACAGAGGAGCGTGTCATGGGTCCGGGTCAAAAACAGCCTCTCGATGAAATCCGATTCCTTGACGGCAGTTGCCGCCCTCCCCCGTCCTCCCCGTCGCTGCAAACGGTACGTATCGAGCGACTGGTACTTGATGTAGCCGTCATGGGAGAGCGTCACCACCACGTCTTCCTGCGCAATCAGGTCCTCGGTCCGGAGGATCTCTCCCCCGGGGGCAATCTCGGTCCGTCGCGGATCGCCAAACTCGTCGCGGACTTCGACGAGTTCCCGCCGGATTTCCTCGACCAGGCGGACTTCCCGGCCCACGATGTCCTCGTAGTCGCGGATCCGGTCGAGGAGATCCAGATACTCGGCTTCGATCTTGTCCCGTTCGAGTCCGGTCAGCCGCTGCAGACGCAGCTCCAGGATCGCCTGGGCCTGGCTTTCCGTCAGCTGGTACCGCTCGAAGCGGTCCGAAACGCCGTTCCGCTCCACGCCCGCCCGGGCCAGAAGCTCGACCAGGAAGCTTCCCGGCCACGCCCGCCGGACCAGGGCTTCCCGGGCTTCACTCGGCTGACGGGCCTGCTTGATCACCTGGATCATCTCATCGATATTGGACACCGCAAGAGCCAGGCCTTCGAGGAGATGGGCCCGTTCCCGTGCCTTCTCGAGGTCGAAAAGCGTTCTCCGGGTCACGATCTCGCGACGGTGTTCGAGAAAAGCCGCGAGCATCGAGCGGAGATCAAAAAGCCGGGGCTGCCCGTCTTTCAGGGCCACCATGTTGATCATGAAAGCGCTCTGCAGCGCGGTGTGCTGATAGAGATTGTTGAGCACGATGTCGGCATTCTCGCCCCGCTTGAGCTCGATCACCACCCGCATCCCGTCCCGGTCCGACTCGTCACGGAGTTCGCTGATCCCCTCGATCTTCCGTTCCCGGACCAGGGTGGCGATCTGTTCGATGAAGGCAGCCTTGTTGACCTGGTACGGCAGTTCGTAGACGATGAGAGCCTCCCGTCCCCCCGGCCTCGGCTCGAGCCTCGTCCGCCCACGGACCCGGAGGCGTCCCCGTCCGGTGGCGTAACCCTGCCGGATTCCTTCGTCTCCCAGGATCACGCCGCCGGTCGGGAAATCGGGTCCCGGAAGATATTTCCGGAGGTCCGCGAGCTGCAGATCGGGGTTTTCAAGGAGCGCGAGAGCCGCGTCGATGGTCTCCCCCAAGTTGTGGGGCGGGATCGTGGTCGCCATTCCCACGGCAATCCCGCTGCTTCCGTTCACCAGGAGGTTGGGAACCCGGGTGGGGAGAACCACAGGTTCGGATTCAGCCCCGTCGTAGTTCGGCAGGAAATCGACGGTGGATTTTTCAATGTCCGCGAGAAGGGCATGGGCCAGCTTGGACATGCGGATCTCGGTATAGCGCATGGCGGCCGGCGCATCGCCATCAATCGAGCCGAAGTTGCCCTGGCCGTCGACCAGGACGTAGCGCATCGCGAACGGCTGGGCCATGCGGACGATCGTGTCGTACACAGCCGCATCACCATGGGGATGGTATTTGCCAATCACGTCGCCCACCACCCGGGCGGATTTCTTGTACGGCTTGTTCCAGTCGTTGCCCAATACCTGCATCGCATAGAGCACGCGACGGTGAACCGGTTTGAGGCCGTCGCGGATGTCCGGCAGGGCTCTCCCCACGATCACGCTCATGGCGTAGTCGAGATAGGAACGTTTGAGCTCGTCTTCGAGTGTGATGGTGCCGATTTCTTTGAGGTTTTCGGTCATGCAGGGTGAGGTTCCCGGAAGGGGCGGATTTTGCCGAAAGCTCCCCGAATTTTACCCGATTCCCCCTCCCCCCGTACGGGGGGGCGGATCCGGAGGGCGATCAGCAGTCCGGCTCCGGGGAGGAAAAACGGCCGGGATCGAAACATTCGCCCCGGGCCGGTTCGATGACGCCTTTCTCGGTCACGATCCAGTCGATGAGTGCAGGCGGCGTGAGATCGAAAACCGGGTTGTCGATGTGGATGCCGGGGGGGATTTCCGCCATTCCGGTCGCGTGCCAGAGCTCTTCCCCACCCCGACGCTCGATGGGGATGGACTGGCCGGGCTTCCATTCCCAGTCGATGGTCGTGGTGGGCGCCACGACCAGGGTTCTGGCCCCCCCGGTCCGGGCCAGCTGGGCCAGCATGCGGGTTCCCACCTTGTTGGCCACCCGGCCGTCCGGACTGATGCGATCGGCGCCGACGATGAAAAAGTCGATCGCCTGGTCGAGCAGACGGTTACCGGCAACCGATTCGGTGACGAGATCGACGGGGATTCCTTCCCGGGACAGTTCATAGGCCGTGAGACGGGCTCCCTGGAGCCAGGGACGGGTTTCGGTACAGGTCACCTGGCAGGCCGGATCCCGGCGCACGGCTTCCCGGACCACGGCCAACGCGGTTCCGGCACCCACCGTGGCCAGACGACCCGTATTGCAGTGGGTGAGGATCCGGCTGCCGGACGCCAGCCGGTCCGCACCCAGGCGTCCCATGACATCGCAGGCTTGGGCTTCCCTCTGCGCGAGTCCATGGGCCCATGCCTCGCTGCGCAAGGCGAAATCCCGAGGATCCATCTTTTGCTCGAGCCACTGTCCGGCCGGGGCCAGGGCCCGCATCAGGTTGATCGCAGTGGGGCGACAGGACAAGAGGCGGGTGAGCGCCTGGCGCATCCGGTCGTGGAAATCGGCAAGCGGGAGACCGTCCAGCAGTCGCCGGGCCTCGAGAGCCACTCCATAGGCGGCGGCAACCCCGATCAGGGGAGCTCCCCGTAGCTGCATTTGGACGATCGCCCGGACCACCGCCTCCGCGTCCCGGGCTTCCCCATGCTGCTCGGTTCCCGGCAGAAGGCGCTGATCCAGGATCAAAAGCCGTCCCTCCTTCCAAAGAAGCGGCACGAGAACCGACGGTGCCGGAGTCTCATCGGGCAGGATCATCCGATCCCGCTCCTCGGCATGCGAACCAAAACGTTCATAATATTCGCCATTGTCGTCCCGGGAGAGGCCATGACCGGTCAGGACCGGATCATCTCAGCGCGCTGGATTATACCCGTTGTGCCCGAGCACGCCGTGCTCGAACAGATGGCTCTCGTGATCCGGGATGGACGGATCCATGACCTTTTGCCCCGAACCCTCGCCGTCGGGCGTTACCCGGACGCCGAACGGCTGGACCTGCCCACCCACGCCCTCCTGCCCGGTCTGGTCAATGCCCATACCCATGCGGCGATGACCCTCCTGCGCGGCCTGGGTGCCGACCAGTCCTTGAATGTCTGGCTCGAGCAGTTCATCTGGCCGCTTGAAAAGCGTTGGATGGACCGAGAGTTCGTGAAAGCGGGCTCCCGGCTCGCCATTGCGGAAATGCTCCTGTCCGGAACCACCTGCTTCAATGACATGTACTTTTTCCCCGATGCCACCCTTGAGGCCGCCGAACTCATGGGCATCCGCATGATGGCCGGGCTCCCCGTGATCGGTTTTCCGACCCGGTGGGCGGAAAGCCCCGCCGACTACCTCAGGCGGGGTCTCGAACTGCGTGACCGCTACACCCACAACGCCCGGGTCCGCTTCGCCTTGGCCCCGCATGCGGTGTACTCCGTCGACGAAGCCACACTCAAGCTCCTGTCGACACTGGCCAGCGAACTCGATCTTCCGGTGCACATGCATCTCCATGAGACCCGCAAGGAGGTGGAGGACTCGATCCGAATCCGGGGGATGACCCCGATCGCCTACCTATACCACCTGGGGCTCCTCAATGCCCGTCTCATTGCGGTCCACCTGACGGCCGTCGGCCCGGACGAGATCCGGCAGCTCGCGGATGCGGGCGTGAGCGCCGTCCATTGCCCGGAATCCAATCTCAAGCTGGGCAGTGGAATCGCACCCGTGGAGCGGTTCCGGCACGCGGGAATCCGGGTGGCCTTGGGCACGGACGGCGCTGCCAGCAACGACGATCTCGACCTTTTGGGCGAGATGAGGACGGCGGGTCTTCTGGCCAAAGGCGCAGGCGGAGATCCAACGGCCCTGCCCGCGGGAGAGCTCATCCGGATGGCCACTCTGGAGGGAGCCCGAGCGCTGGGACTCGAAACCGAAATCGGTTCGCTCGAAGTCGGCAAGAGTGCCGACTGTATCGCCATTGACCTCTCGGCTCCGGCGACCACTCCCTGTCATGACCCGGTCGCACAGATCGTTTACGCCGCAACCCGCAACCAGGTGTCCCATGTCTGGATCGCCGGCACCCCGCGTGTGGTGGACGGACGGCTGGTGCCGGACGAACTCGAGGACATCCTGTCCACGGCCCGCAACTGGGAAGACCGCCTGTCCCGGGGGGTCAGGGGGGAAGAGGCAGTCTAGGGAAGCCATGACTCATTGGGACCGGGCCTGAAACCCGCGGGCCCTGCTGCTCCCGGATCGAGCCCGCAGGACCGGCGATCCCGGGGTGCGGGAGACTTTCTGCATCTGGATCTCGACCCACCCAAACCCCAGGCTCCCGATGTCGACCCCACCCGCACTCCACAGGTCATGGAGGGCGAGAACGAAAGGGGGACAACCGCCGGTTTGACCCTGCCACCGGGACAGTGGATCACACATGCCCGTTCAGTGCATGCATAATGAAGGGCGATTCCTGCGAGGTTCAGAGATGCGTTCTCCAGCCGAATGCCGCCCCGGCCCGGAGGAAGGATCCGGATGGGCCGAGGACTGGTGGAATCCCCAGGGTTCGTACGCCACGCTGCACCACATCAACCCGCTCCGCCTGCGCTTCATCGGGCGCCAGATCCCGCTTTCCGGTCTGCGGGTTGCCGACATCGGTTGTGGAGGGGGACTTCTCGCCGAGGGACTCGCCCGGTCCGGAGCCCGGGTGGTCGGGATCGACACCTCGCCTGCAGCCATCGAAACCGCCCGGGCGCATGCCCATTCCTCCGGTCTTGCGATCGACTACCGCCTGGCCGACGTCCAGGCCCTCCGCGCATCGGACCCGAAAGGCTTCGATCTCGTGACCTGCATGGAAATGCTGGAACACGTGGCGGATCCTGCCGCCGCGGTCCAGGACTGTGCGGGTCTCGTGCGGGCGGGCGGCGCAATGATCTGTTCGACGATCAACCGCACGATGGCCAGCTGGATTCTTGCCATCGGAGTCGCCGAGCACCTTCTGGGGCTGACCCCCAAGGGGCTTCACCGCTACGAACGTTTCGTCCGGCCGGAAGAGATCATCGGATGGATGCGGGAATCCGGTTTCAAACTCACCAGCCAGCGGGGACTCTGGTACCTGCCCGGTCTCAAGACGGCGATCCTGTCTGCCAACTGCTCCGTCAACTATCTGCTTGTCTTCCGGTCGTCCTGATCCTCCTTCCGCCCCGGATCTGGTCCTCCTGGATCTGGATGGCACCCTCGTGGACACGCTGGGTGACCTTCATGCCGCCCTGCAGCAGGTCTGCCGGAACCATGGACGATCCGTCCCCACCCGGGACCGGACGCGGGAGGTGGCCTCGCAAGGTGTCCGTTCCATGCTGGTACTCGCAGGGTTTGACCCGTTGGACGAACCCCTCCTCGATTCATTGAGAACGGAGTTCCTGGATTTTTACGCGAACCATCTTGTGAATGAAACCCGCCTCATGGACGGGATCCCGGCACTCCTCGACGGCTGGCGAAAGGAAGGCCGTCCGTGGGGAATCGTGACCAACAAACCGAGCTTTCTCACCACACCGCTCCTCCGGAGCCTCCCCCTCCCCTACCCGCCGGTCGTTGTCGTTTCCCGCGACCCCACGAGCCCGCCCAAACCCGATCCCGGCCCCGTCCGACGGGCACTGGAACAGGCGGGCTATCCGCCCCACCGGTCGGTTTTCGTTGGAGATGCACGAGGAGACATTCAAGCCGGCCAGGCTGCCGGGGTCGTCTCGCTGGCGGCACTCTGGGGATATCTCGCTCGCGCCGATCCTCCCGAGCGCTGGGGTGCCGACGGACTGCTACGTTCTCCGGCCGATCTCGCCGCGTGGCTTTCCCGCAGAGACCCCCGTCCGGAAGGGGTTCATGGAAAATCTTGACGCGGGTAGCGGCGGCCCTTCCATTGGGTCCGGGTACCCCGCGCATAACGGAAGGCCGAATGCCAGGTCATGGCGAGAAAAAGCAGGGCCGCAGCCGGAAGGAACAGGCCCGAAAGACGCCACTGGCCGCAGAAACGGGCCGTGGGAATCATGCTGATCATCATGAGCATCCAGGCCAGGGCGGCAACGAGGGCCGCCGGGGTCTTGAGTAGCCCGAACAGGAGAGGAGGAGCTCCGTAAACCGCGACCAGGGCCAGGGTACAAGCCATGAGGAGAAGGGGGGAATAGTTGAGCTGGGTATAGGCCGTGCGGGCCACCATCTGCCAGATTTCGGCGAATCCATGCCGACGTTGCATGCGCACCGACCGGCTCACTCCGATCCACGTCCCCCACCCCTGTTCCTTGACCCGGCGGGCCAGTGCGCAGTCATCGATGATCGAGCCCCGCAGGCTTTCGAAGGCCCCAACCGTTTTCAGGACTTCCCGCCGGGTGAGGATACACCCCCCGGCGGCCGCAGCCACCTTCGAGCCCGGACGATTGGACAGCCGGAACGGATAGATCCACTTGAAGAAATAGATGAAAACCGGCATGAGCCAGCCGTCCCAGAACCCGCCGCCCCGGGGCAAGGCCATGACAGAGAGGAAATCCAGCTTGTCCTGGCGGGCCTTTCCCAGCAGGGAGGGCAGCGTGCCCGGATCCAGGAGGATATCGGCATCCAGAAGAAGGATCCAGTCGGTCTGGACACGCCCTAGCCCCCATTCCAGGGCCCAGAGCTTTCCCATCCATCCGGCCGGGGTTTCCGGAACCTTCTCCACGGAAAGTTTCAAACCGGTCCGGGCAGCCGCTTCACCGGTTCCATCCGTTGATCCATCATCCAAAACCACGACCCCGAGATCCAGTTCCTGCCGGAAAAGCGCATCGAGAGTGGACGGAAGCGTATCGGCCTCGTTGCGTGCGGGAATCAGGGTAGTCACGGAATCCTCTGCCGTCCGTTCCGGATCGACGACCAGAACCTCCTGCATGCGCCAGGCCTGTGCCGGCCCCAAGAGAAGCAGCAACCAGATCAGAACGGAAAGGGACGCGAGGATCATGGGAATGCCGATCTACCCGCCGCATTGTACCCAATCCCCTGCAAGAGAAAGAAAAAGCATTTCTCCTATACTGGCGCATCCAGTCTCCCCATCGGATCGTGCCTTGGAGGGATCACCCAATGACTTGGCGTACTGCCGGGAACGGCTGCGGCCCTGGGGCAGCCGGGCATCGATGATCGTGCACCTGGCCCCCGCGAACCAGAAAGAATCCCTGCTCGCAGTGTTCGCCCTCGAATCCGAGTGGGAAACCTTCTCGCGCCCGGCCCGGAATCCGGAGGGCCTGTCCCACCGCTTCGCGTGGTGGACCGAGGAGCTCCGGCGGCTCGCGGACGGATCACCAACCCACCCGGTGACCCGGCTGCTCGCCGCCCGAGCCCTTCAGGAAACCCTCACCCATGCCCGCCTGGAGAAAAGCCTCGAGGGTTTCCTGAAGGCCCGTTCGCTCTCCGCGACCCCCGGCCTGGTTCACGAATCTCTTCTCAGGCGTGTGGGGGAATCGCGGGGTCTTTTCCTTGAAGCCAGCCTTCTGGGGAAGGGTCCGGAGCTGCCCCAGGCGATGTTTGCGGCCCTGGCTCTGGCCGACTGGTTGGCGACCTGGGGCTTCCACTCAGGGGGCCCGGAGGAAGGGGCGCTCCTCGACCGGGCCCGGAGCGCCCTCACAAGCGCGAATGCCGGCTTGGCTCCCTTCCGCAGAGACCCTTCCAGCTGGCCCCTCCGCGTGACTTTCGCACTGGCCCGTCTCCAACTCGACGGGGTGGAACGCTCGCTGCGGAATCCGGCATCCCACCGGCCACGAGCCCGTCCGGGGATTCCCGCTACACTATGGACTGCCTGGAAAGCCGCCCTGTGACCGAGATTCAAGATCCGACAACCCTGCCCCTGACCGCGGCCTACACTCCGCCCCCGGGCTCATTTCGCGACCGGTGGATTCTGGTCAGCGGTGCCGGCGGCGGGATCGGGGCCGCCGTCACGCGGGCCCTGGCCCGTGAAAAGGCCCGCTTGGTGCTTCTCGGCCCCAACCCGGACGAACTCTCGAAACTCCACGACGAGATCGTCTCGGGAGGTGCGGTCCCTCCCCTGCTCCAGGCCATCGATTTCCGGGGTGCCACGGTCGCGGATCTCGAGGATCTGGCCGCGGCGCTCGAGACGCAGTGCGGACATCTGGACGGTCTGCTTCACAATGCCGGGATCCTGGGATATCACGGTCCCCTGCAGACCCAACCGCCCGAGGCTTGGATGGAAGTGATGCAGATCAACCTGCAGGCACCGTTTGCGCTGACCCGGGCCTGCCTCCCGCTTCTGACCCGTTCGGAAGATGCCTCGGTCGTGTTCACGACCTCCGAATGGGGACGTCGTCCACGGGCCTATGCCGCGGCTCATGGGGTCATGGCAGGCGGTGTTGAAAACCTGATGCGCATCCTCGCCGACGAAATGGAATTCCATTCCCACCTGCGATTCAATGCCGTGGACCCGGGATGGGTCGCGACGGATTTTGTGGCCGCCCTCTTCCCGGGACATCCTCCCTCCGCCTGGCCCCAGCCGGAGGAGGTGACCGGAGGCTATCTCTATCTGCTGGGCCCCGAGAGCCGGGGAATCACGGGCCGGCTTTTCGTCCTGGACGGACCCGCGGGCCCGTCAACCCGGGTGGCGTAAAAAAGCTGTAAAAATGGCCGTCCAGATCTGAATCTACCCGTCATTTGGTTTTATAGTGCTCCAGAGTGAACCTCTCCCGTCCGTCCGGCTGGCGTCTTGACAGCGGATCAGGGGAGGTCCTATTAACCCGGGGGTTTGGCGATGAAGTGGAGACACGGGGCCGGATTGTTGCTTGCGTTTTTCCCGCTCCTGCTGATCAGGGCCCCCCTCTGCGCCCCCAGGACCGGGGGACCGTCTCTCGGCTTTCCTCTGCTGGCCCGGGCCGATCCGTGGCAAAAACCGGAGGATCCGGCCGGCCAGGCACAGCTGTGGCTTCCCCTGCCGAGATCTTTTTCGAAACACGAGCCAGATCCCTCCGCTTCGCTTTGGGCGGCAACCCCCTCCACCCGGATCCCGTCCCATCCCGGATTGTCCCCGGGACCGTGGACGGGCCCGTCCGGTCGCCGGACCGACCCTCCCCGCAAACCCTCTTTCCTCTGGATCCGCTCACGCAAAAGTGCCGCCCATCTCGTCGAATGGACAGTTGCCCTGTCCCCGCTTTTTGCCTTGACGGCCAGTTCCTTCCTCGATCATCGCTACCCTCCCAACGATGCCCCCGGCATGTGGCAGCGAAGCTACCAGCTGGACCTGGAGCATGGAGTCATGGCGATCGAAGGGGCCGGTGCGCTCTGGCTGGGAGGGCGGAGCCGGTTGGGCCGAACGTTCTGGCAGGCCCTTGACTCCTCCCTCTTCACGGCCATCACGACCACGGCCCTCAAGTATGCGTTCGCCCGGGCCCGGCCCTTCCAGTCATCGAACCCCCATGACTTTTTCCAGGGCAACTGCTGCCAGAGTTTCCCGAGTGGAGAAGTGGCGTTCCAGGCCAGCTTTGTCACCCCGTTCATCGCCGAATATGCTCCCCGGAATCCCTGGGTCTGGGGCCTCGAGGTGCTGCCCCTCTACGATGCCATTGGACGGATGAAGGCCCGGGGGCACTGGCAGACGGATGTGATCGCCGGCTGGGCCATTGGTACCGCCTGGGGCATCTACGCCCATGAGGAAAAAGAACCTTTCATCCTCGGCTTGTTGCCAGGCGGCTTCATGGTCGGCCTGCACGAGACGTTCTGAGGTCGGACCATGAAGCACAAGATCCGGTTCCACAACGCCCCAGGGATCTTTCTGGCCCTCCTTGTGTTCTGCGCAAGCCTGACCCCGTCCCGGGCCACTCCACCCGTCACGAACTTCAATCTGGACGAACCTGGCTGGTCCCTGGGCCTGGGTTTTGTGAGTCTCGCGATGCCCTACAAAGGCGCGCCCCGGTGGAGCCGCTTCCTCCCGCTTTTCAACGTGAGCACCTCGGACGGGTTCTACCTGCACGGCCTCACGATCGGGTGGCACCTCTGGCAGCCGGCGAAGGATTGGACGCTCGACCTCGTGGCCGAGCCCGAAATGCTGCACTACGACGGGTACATGAGCCCGACGTTCTACGGACTGTCTCCCCGGCTGGCTTCGGCCATGGGAGGTGTGGACCTCGTCTATCGCCAGTCGGGCTTCGGGTTCCGGACCACAGCCCTCACCGATCTTTTAGGGCGCAACCACGGCCAGAAAATCAGGGCCACGCTTTTCACCCGCCTGGCGGGAGACTGGCCGATCTTTCCGGCCATCCGGTTCTTCGTGGTTCCCAAGGCAGGGATCGAATGGGAAAGCGGAAACCTCATCAACTACTACTTCGGCATTCCGCAAGGTGAGGCCAACACCCGACACCCCTACTATGCGCCCGGATCGGCCTTGAACGAGCTGGTCGGGGTCGATGGGGGTCTCGAGCTCGGTTCCCATTTCACCCTGGTGGGAGCGCTCGAGTACGAATGGTATGGTGCCGCCATCCGCCAGAGCCCGCTTGTGGACCAAGCCTCCGGCCTGAACGAACTGGTCGGTCTCTACTTCCGCTTCCGCTAGGGAAGCCCACCGGGGCCACCCCATCGGGTGGCCCCGGACAGTCCATTTCTCTAGGAAGCCTTCTTGGCACCCATGGGCAGGCAGCTCTTTCCACAGAGCGCATGAAGGGCCGATCCTGCTGAAAGGTAAAGCGCAGCCAGCGCCCAGAGGAGCTGGAGGTATCCTCCGACGGTGAGAAAACCCCGCGCCCCCGTGTACTCGAAGATCGCAATGGCGAGCGTCGACAGCCAGGCCAGGAGGAGGAAGAACATGTGCATGAAGGGATGGCTTTTCAGTGCGCCAAACCAGAGGAAAAACCAGAAAAAAGCCCAGACCAGGTAAAACCATCCGACCAGGGCCGGTGCATTCATCATGGAACCGGCTTCGTGGGAATAGTTCGGAAGTGAAAAAATCAGGGCGATCAGGCTGAAGGCAAAGAACACGAGTCCATCAAAGGGGTGCTCCCCGCCTTGCAGGCTCAGGATGGAGAGAACCAGAAGGATGATGCCGACCGCCAGGATGAGCCCACCGAAGACCATGTCAAAGTCGGTATTCGTGAAACCCGCGGGCTTGAGTGCCGTGAGCCAGAGCGTGAGGCCGATCGTAAAAAAGCCGATTGACGAGAGGATGGAGTTTCTGCTGTTCATCAAATTTTCCTCGAGTGTGTTCAAGGGGAATCCACCCAGGGGCCCAACGAATCGGGCACCCCGCGCCCAAAATCTAGTCCAGAAAAGGGAGAGATGCAATGGCCATTATTTTTTTAAAAAAGTAACATTATTTTATATATTTGCTTATTATTTATAATAAAAAGGATTAACTAAAAAAAAGAAAGCATTTTGTAAATTTACTGTTGTTAATCAAAGTAATGCGACTTTAACTAGAAGTTTTGTCTAATCTTTGTATGCTGGATCTTCAGAAGCTCCTCATAGAGCTGCCGTTCCCGCTCCGAGTTCGGTTTTTCAGCCACAATTTTCACCCGGACCCAGAGGTCACCCGGCACTCCGGAAGCTCTTGACATTCCTTTTCTCTCCAACCGGAAACTTTGCCCCGAGCTCGTCGCCTGGGGAATCCGGAGACGAACTCGTCCTGCAAAGGTCGGGATCTCGATCTCTGTCCCCAAAACGGCTTCGACCGGGGTGATCGGGACTTCCATCTCGAGGTGATCGTCCACCGGACGGAACAAGGGGTGCGGCAAGAAACGGACGGTGATCAGGAGGTCACTCCCACCCGGCATCCGGCTCCACCCACGCCGGGCACGTATGGGTACTCTCAGTTTCTGGCCATTTTGCGCACCCTTGGGAATCCGGATCCGGATTTTCCGCCCTTCGATCTCGAAAACCCTCTCGGTCCCTTGGGAGGCTTCTTCCAGCGTGATTTCCACCTCGGCCTGGAAAGCCGCCGGGGCTTTCCGGCCGGTTGTCTCCCCTGTCCGGGAACCGGGATCTCCGGACCCCGACCCGAAACCCGAAAAAATCTGCTCGAAGAGGTCGGAAAATGACATGCCGCTGAAGTCCCCACCCCCACCGTACCGTCGTTCCCAATCCGGAGGCGGCTTGAAGTTCTGTCCCGGCTGGTAACTGCCGAGCTGATCGTAAGCCTTCTTTTTTTCCGGATTGCTGAGCACTTCATAGGCCATGGAAATCTGCTTGAAGCGTTCCTCCGCCTTGGGTTCTTTTGAAACATCCGGGTGGTACTTTCTGGCCAGTTTCCGGTACGCCCGCTTGATCTCGTCGATCGGAGCGTCCCGCTTGACTCCCAGAATCTGGTAGTAATCCTGGTATTCCATTGCACGCCACTCAGGGAATCGTGAGGCTCGCCGGCCCCCGAGGCGAAGCCAGCCGGAAATTCAGGCGAAAGAGCGGATGGTCCTTGAGCGCCCGTCCGGTCACAACGCGGGATGCGGTGTAGCGGACCCGGGAGAGTGCCTCCTCTCCCCTGGCCGGCGACCAGCGGGCTTCGAGCAGGTAGTGGAGTCCAGACCCAAAGCGGGCTTTCTCCCGCATGGCATCCGAGGGCTTCAGGCGGACAGCCACCGGCAGCCGTTCCACGGGAACCTGCCGCACCCAGAGCGGCGGGCTGTCCTTGTTGTCGGTCCGGACGAGGACAAACAAGGTTCCTCCCCGGATCTTCCCCGCAAGGGCGGGATCACGGCCGATCCGGAATCCGATTGTCCGGGGCTCCCACAAGACCGGCAAGTGCCCTCCCAGCGCGATGATCCGCTCCCCGACCAGACGGGTGAAGGCCTCCGGCAACCCGCCCAGCTCGAGCAGTTGCCGGAACCGGTGGAGGGCGAGGGCCCGATCATGCCCGACCGAGAGAGCCAAAAGCCCGCCGTACCAAAGTGCCTTCGAGTTGTCGGGCCGGAGTTCCAGGACATGGTTGAAGATCGAGTTTTCGGTGGCATCGAGAAGATCGGGATGCTCGAGAACCAGGGATTCCCCGTAACCCGCAAGCGCCGATGCCGATTGCCCTTGACCCGGCAACTTGAGGATCGCGGCATAGGCCGCCGCCGCCTGTGCATAGTGTCCCATCAGGATCTGGGCCCGGGCATAGAGCCGCCAACCCGCGAGATCCGTGGGATGCTTCTTCAGGTGAAGCGCAAAACGATCGATGGCCCGATCCAGGTTGTAACGGCTGGCGGAACGCACACCCAGGATTGCACTTCTCCAGTTGCCCCAGGCGAGAAAAAGCAGCGGGGCGGCAAGCAGGAGAACCAGGAGAAAGGGCCAGGCGGGAGTCCGGGCCCGGCGCAGGACGCCTGTTGCGGTCCGGTTGTGCTCACCGGTCGGGGTCTCGATGTTGCGCAGTGCATCTTTCCGGGCCCCATCCAGTTCGGCCGGGCTGAGATCCCCGCTGGCCACCTCCTCGGCCAGCTCGCGAAGGGCGTGCTGCCTCAGGGACTGCTTGAAGTCCCGGTCCGCCGTTCCGGACACCCGCCGGGCACGCCGGATCGGCCAGGCCACAACCAGGCCGGCCAGGACGGTCATCAGGATGGCCACCAGTAGAAAAGTCATGACGCCGGCGTCCTTTCGTGTTCGCGCTTGTACAACCTGCTTTTCTGGCGAAGGAGCAGCAGGAGAATGGTCATGCCGGCGAACAGGAGGGCGAAGGGCCCGAACCAGAGCATCCAGGTATCGGGCTGCACCGGGGGCTTGTACAGCACGAAATCCCCGTAGCGACGGGTCAGGTAATGCTTGATGGCCGCGTTGCTGGCTCCTGCAAAGAGCAGGCGGCGGACCTCATATCGAAGGTTGGCGGCCAGGGGGGCGGGTGAGTTGGCAATATTCTGGTCCTGGCAGACCAGACAGCGGATTTCCTCGGTCAGGTGCTGGTAGCGCCGCTCCAGGACGGGATTGGCGAGTGGCGGGTGATTTTCGACGGCACGGGCGGTGGGGGCCAGAAGGGGCGGCAGGAGCAGGAAGGTCAGGATGCGGATCCGGTTCATGATACCGACTCATCAAGCCGCAGCCGATGCACGAGCGGAAGAATGGTCCGCCGGGCCACGGACAGGGGAATCGGGCCCACGTATTTGTAACGGATGTGGCCATGAGGTCCCACCACGAAGGTTTCCGGCGTACCGTAGACCCCCCAGTTGATGGTGGCGAGCCCTCTCCGGTCGTAGGCCACCTTCACATAGGGGTTGCCATACTTTTTGAGATAGGCCAGGGCCGGGATGCGGTGGTCCTTGTAATCCAGCCCGAGGATCCGGACTCCATGCCGCTTGAGCCACAAAAGGGTCGGGTGTTCATACTGGCAGGAAACGCACCAGCTCGCCCAGACATTGAGCAGCGTGACATGGTTCCTGAAAACCATTGGGGTCACCTCGCGGTCCGGATGGGCCAGGCGGGGCAGGGTCAAGGGCGGGGCAAGCCTTCCGATCAGGGGAGAGGGAATGATCGAGGGCTGGTGTGACAGGCCCGCCCAAAGCACGACCAAGAGACCAGTCGCCAGGACGAGCGGGATTGCCCCGATCAGGTAGCGGGACCTTTTCTTCAAGAAGATTCCTCCTCCACCGGATCCCGTGGCTTGGGGGCCTCCTCGATCGGCAGGAACGGATGGACCTCGAGGGCAATCCGGTAGCGGCGGTCCGCCAAGGCCAAAAGTCCGCCCAGGGCCATCAACAATCCGCCCAGCCAGACAAAAATGACCATTGGTTCGTAACGGAAACGGAGACTCCATTTTTCCCGGCCCAAGGGGTTGCCGAGCGAGACAAAGAGGTCGTGGAGCCCTCCCCCCACGATGGCGGCGTTGGTGGTGGTGCCCCCGTCCGGGAAGAAGTGCCTTTTTTCCGGATGGACCACCGCGAAGAGGCGGCCCTGATGGAAAATGGAGAAGGTGGCCCGGACCCCGGTCCAGTTGCGTCCCCGAGCCGGTCCGATGGCATCAAAACGGTAGCGGAAACCCGCCATCCGGTAAGACTGGCCTGGCTTCAGGGGCATGTCGCGCCACACCCCGAGGGTCGTGCTCACCGTAATGCCGAGAATGATGACGCCGACACCAAAATGGGCCAGGCTCATGCCGAGCACGCCGCTCGGCAGGCGGACTGGTTCTCCCCGGAAACGAAGCCAGAGCCGTCGGAGCGGCTCGACGAAGGCGGTGAGCAGCACCCAGGATCCGAACAACACACCGAGCCAGGTCATGAGCGGCCAGTGGGAATCAGACGCCAGGAACAGAAGCAGGAGAGCCGCCAGCAGCCACAGAAGCGCTGGAATCCAGAGACGCCGGAAGAGTGCACGCAGTGAACCGCTTTTCCAGCCCAGGTACGGGCCGATCCCGATCAGGACAAACAAGGGGAACATGATCGGGATGAACACGTGGTCGAAATAAGGCGGCCCGACCGACAGGCGGCCCAGTCCAAAAACCTCGATGAACAGGGGGTAGATGGTTCCGATGAACACGGCCGCGGCACCGGTCACGAGCAGGATGTTGTTGCAGAGAATCAGGGTTTCGCGTGAAAGGAACCGGAATCCGCCACCGTCCTCCCAGAGGAGCGGTGCGCGCCAGATATAGACCGCGAGCGCAAGGGCCGACATCACGCCCAAGAGCACGAGGATGAACATTCCGCGCCGGGGATCCATGGCGAAGGCGTGGATGGAGATCAGGACTCCGGACCGGACCAGGAAAGTCCCGAGCAGGCTCAGGGAAAATCCCGCAATGGCCAACAATGCCGTCCAGCTCTTGAAAGCCCCGCGCTTTTCACTCACCGCCAGGGAATGGATCAGGGCCGTGGCAACGAGCCAGGGCATGAAGGACGCGTTCTCGACCGGATCCCAGAACCACCACCCGCCCCATCCCAGCTCGTAGTACGACCAGAAACTGCCGAGGACAATGCCGACCGTGAGAAAGATCCAGGCAGCCAGGGTCCAGGGACGGGTCCAGCGGGCCCACGCCGCATCCATCCGGCCTCCAATCAGGGCCGCGACCGCAAAGGCAAACGCCACGGACAAGCCCACGTAGCCCATGTACAGCATCGGGGGATGGATGACCAGGAGAGGATCCTCGAGAATCGGATTCAAGGTGCCGCCATGCAATGCCGGGGGCAGCAGGCGGACAAACGGGTTCGAGGTGATCAGGGTGAAGAGGAAAAACCCGCAGGCAATGGCGCCCAGGACACCCAGCACACGGTTGGCAAATACCACCGGCAACTTCCTGCTGAACACGGCAACCAGGGCTGTCCAGAGGGCGAGCACCAGCATCCAGAGCATCATGGAGCCCTCGTGTGCCCCCCAGACCCCCGCGACCCGGTAGAAAAACGGCATCAGGGCGTTCGAGTATTTCGCCACGTAACGGACCGAGTAGTTGCTCGTGACGAACAGGTCGGTGAGACAACCGTACGAGAGGGCCATGAAGAAGAGCTGGCCAAAGGCAGCAGGGCGGGTTACGGCCATCCATCTCAGGCGCCTGGTGCCAGCACCCGCGAGACCGAAAAAGGTCTGGCTGGCTGCCATCAGGAAGGCCAGGATCAGGGCATAGAGACCGATTTCGGCGATCATGCGCCTGGGTCTTCCCGCAGGGAGCGTCGTAGCGCCAGCATTTTCCGGTGGGGGACGGACGATTGGGCCTGATGGATTCCGGGTGGCATGTACTTGGCACTATGCTTGGCCAGGACCTGGCTGGCCAGGAACACGCCGTTGACCAGTTGCCCCTTGACGACGATCCCCTGCCCCACACGGAACAGGTCGGGCAGGATCCCGGTATAGACAACGGGTACTGCGTGATGGTAGTCGGTCAGGACAAAATGCACGGTCATGCTTCCCTGCTTCCGGTGGACACTGCCCGGAGCGACGATTCCGCCCAGGCGGAAGGCGCCATGGGCCGGGGCCCGTCCCTCGGCCAGTTGCGTGGGGGTGAGGTAGTAAAGCAGGTCGCCGTTGAAAGCGCGCAAGGCGAAAGCCACCGCTGCGGAAATGCAGGCAAGCATGAGCAGCACCATCACGAGACGCTGGTGTCGACGGGTCATGACCGGATTTCCTCCTCGGTGGAACGGGATTCGCGAACCTCCCGGTGAGCGGCCTTCTCGCGCAGATGCGCCCAGTAAATGTTGAGCAGCATGACAACCAACCCAAACCCGAAGGCGGGCCACACAAAAAGGCCAAACCGGCCCATGGTCACGAACTCATGCCAGGACGTCATGACCCGATCACCTGCTGGGCCCAGTCCCGGTCCGCCTCCCGCAGGAGAAGCTCGGAGCGGGTCCGCCACAAGACAAGCCAACCATAGTAAAACATGAACCCCGCCATCAGGACGAGAAGCGGCCAAAGCATGGAAGGCGCAATCTCGGAGGTGAGTCCCTTGAAACTCGATCCCTGGTGCAGGGTTTGCCACCAGTCCACGGAATAATGAACGATCGGCACGTCAATGGCTCCGACCAAGGCCAGGATGGCGGCCGCCTTGTCGCCCGTTTTCTGGTCCTCGAACGAGCGGTTCAGGGTGATCACTCCCAGGTAGAGGAAAAAGAGGATGAGTTCCGAAGTGAGCCGGGCATCCCAGACCCAGTAGGTTCCCCACATCGGCTTGCCCCAGAGGGAGCCTGTCACCAGGGCAACGGCCGTGAATGCGGCACCCAGCGGGGCCGAGGCGGCGGCCACGGCATACGCGAGCCGCATGCGCCAGACCAGGCCGATAAAACTGCAAACCGCGATCACCATGAAGACGAACAGGGACATCCAGGCACTGGGGACATGCACGTACATGATCCGGAAACCATTGCCCTGCTGGTAGTCGGGCGGGGCCAGCCAGAGGCCGCCATAGAGTCCCACGAGGATCAGGAGCAGGCCGATCCAGGCAAAGGCGCGGCCCCACGGCCTGGAAATCTGGTAGAAATAGGGCGGGGATCCCAGCCGGTGGAAAAAGGTCTTGAGGGTCATGGCGGCTCAGGTCTCATAGCTGATGCGCAGGGCGGCGGAAATGGCCTTGGGCACGATGCCCACGGTAAGGAAAAACAAGGTAGCCAGAAGATAAAGGGCCGGTCGCGGATCCAGCTGACGGGCGGCAAGTACCGCGCTATGGGCCCCGAAAATCAGGACCGGGGTGGCAATCGGCAGGAACAAGATGGCAATGAGCATGCTGGACTGCCGCAGGGTCAGGGTCAAGGCCGCCCCCAGGGCACCCAAAAAACAAAGCGTCACCGTTCCAAGGAAAAGGCCGATCATGAGAATCCCGAGCCCGCGGAGGGGAAACGACAACCAGAGGACCAGAAGCGGACTGATGAGCAGCAGCGGCAGGGATGTCACTGTCCAGAAGGATGCGACCTTGAAAAGCACCCGGAGTTCCAGCGAAGTCGGGCTGATCACCCATTGTTCGAGGATGCCCTCCTCATGATCGTGACGGAACAACGACTCGAGTCCAAGGAAAACAGCCAGCATGGCATCCACCCAGATGATCCCGGGCGCCATCCGGGCCAACAGGTGGCCCTTGGGATTCAGGGTCAGGGGAAACAGGAAGGCCACGATGGAAAAGAAAACCAGGGGAAGCATCACCCGCCGCCGCTCACGCCAGGAAATCCCGAGTTCGGTCCGGAAGAAGAACAGCCAGGGGTTCATGGGGACCGGCCCAGGGCAATTTCCCCCGCCGGGGCGATCCAGCGCGCCAGACTCTGGTGCGTCGCCACGAGTGCCATCCCTCCCCTCTCGAGGTGAATCCGGAAATGACTGAAAAAACGCTCCACGCCCTCCCGGTCGAGGGCCGTCGTCGGTTCATCCAGGAGCCAGAGGGCCGCCGGGAAGGCATGCAGCCGTACCAGGGCGGCGCGCCGGCGCTGGCCCTGCGAGAGCCGGTCGCAAACGATCGGTTTCAGGTGCTCCAACCCGTAAAAACCCATGCCCTTCTCGATTTCGTCGATGGGCTCGCGGATCCCCCGGAGTGCAGCGAAAAGACGCAGATTCTCGCCGATGCTGAGCAGGCCTTTGAGGCCATCCGTATGGCCCAGGTACAGGGTTCGCGCATGGTGTGCCTCTTCCCTTTGGGGATTGAAGGTCGCACCGTTCCAAAACACCTGACCGGTCTCGAGCCGCCCCAATCCGGCAAGGATCCTCAACAGGGTGCTTTTTCCCGATCCGTTGGGCCCGGTGAGTTCGAGATAGCTTCCCGGCTGCACCCCAAAGCTGAGCGAACGGGCAAGCAACCGACGGCCCCGCCGGAGTTCGAGCGCACGTGCTTCCAAACCCGAGCCCGCCCCCCTGTCCATTCAGGGCTGGCCCGGATGCAAGATCATGAAAGCCATGGTGAGGTGTCCTGTATTCCAGGGCCCGCCAATTATAACCGACGCCCACCCTCTGGTTTGATCCGGCTCAACCGGAGGGTCTTTCCATCCGGCGGGCAAAGCCTCCCCCTAGAAGACGGAGGGCTCCATGACCGCAGGACTTGCCTCCTGTGCCAGGATGGCCCCGGCGTAAGCATCGGCACGGGGAAGAATGCTCGAGAGGTAGAAACGGGTCACTCCCTGCTTGTGTTTCTGCCAGCGGGGATCGATGGAAACGGCTGGATCCGGAGACAACGCGGCACAGGTTTCGAGGAGGAGCCACCCCCCAAAAACCGTTCCGGCCATCATCAGGAGGGGGCACGCCACCGCTCCGGGGTAGTAGGGATCGGTGGCGCTGACCTGGAGCAGCCGCTCCACACATTCCCGCAAGCGGTCCAGACGGTCCAGGAGGAGCTGCCTGGGCCCTGCCCATGCGGAAAAGCGATCGCGGGCCAGGGATTCGCGGATCCGCTGATCCAGAGCCAGAAAAACCTGTCCCCGATCCCGGAGAATTTTCCGGCCCACAAGATCCATCGCCTGGATGCCGGAGGTTCCCTCGTAAATCGTGAGAATCCGGGCATCCCGGTACAGTTGGGCCACACCCGTTTCCTCAATGTACCCCATGCCGCCGTGAACCTGGATGGAAAGCGAGGTCACTTCCTGGGCAATTTCCGTGGCGAAACCCTTCGTGATGGGAGTCAAGAACGCCATCAGGCGCTCATTCTCGAGACGCCGAGCGGGATCTTCCGCATGACGGAACCAATCCAGTGCATGGAAGGCCCAGAACGAGAGCGCGCGAGCCGCCTCTGTAAGCCCGGCCATGGTGAGCAGCATGCGTCTCACATCCGGATGGGCGAGGATCGGAACCGGGTCTTGTCCGGTCTTGAGGTCCTTGCCTTGGGGCCGGATCCGGGCATAATCCAAGGCGGCCTGGTAGGCACACTCCGCGATTCCCACGCCCTGCTGGCCGACGGCCAGGCGGGCCCGGTTCATCATGATGAACATGTGCTCGATGCCACGGTTCAACTCCCCGATCTGCTCCGCCCGCGCACCTTGCCCCCCTCCGTACTGCATGACGCAGGTGGGCGACGCATGGATCCCGAGCTTGTGCTCGATGGACAGTGCCCGAACCTCGTTCGCGGTCCCCGGGGGAGCCGGTGGCATCTCGAAGCGCGGCACGACAAACAACGTGAGACCGCGGGTCCCGGCTGGCGCACCGGGCGTCCGGGCCAGGACCATGTGCACGATATTTTCGGTGAGGTCATGTTCGCCATAGGTGATGAAAATCTTCTGTCCGGAAAGCCGGAAAGCGGCTCCGTCCGGAGTCGCGAGACCGGA
>JAKATI010000067.1 GCA_021828045.1 Pseudomonadota bacterium
TGAAAAGGAGCGACGAGGGGACTTTCTGGGAAGCACCGTTCAGGTGATTCCCCATATTACCGATGAGATCAAGAAGGCGGTGCGGGCGGGTTCCGAGGGATATGACATCAGCCTGGTCGAGATCGGCGGAACGGTGGGCGACATCGAATCGCTTCCGTTTCTCGAAGCGATCCGGCAAATCGGTCTGGAGGACGGAGAAGCCCAAGTTCTCTACATCCACCTCACCCTGATCCCGGTCGTGGGGGGCAGCGGTGAGGTCAAGACCAAGCCGACCCAGCATTCCGTGAAAGAGCTGAGATCCATCGGGATCCAGCCGGATATCCTGCTGTGCCGTGCGTCCAGCCCGCTGGGCGAGGAGGCCAAGCGGAAGATTGCCCTTTTCACCAACGTGAGCCCAGAGGCAGTCATCTCGGCGGTTGACTTGGACGACATCTACCGGATCCCGCTCTGGTTTCATGAACAGCGATTGGATGAAATTGTCCTCGAACGTTTGGGTGTGGATGCACCACCCGCCAGCCTCTCGGAATGGAGCCGCGTGGTTGCGGTCAGGAAAAACAGCTCCGCGTCGGTTGAGATTGCCATGGTGGGCAAATATGTAAATCTGACGGATGCCTACATGTCGCTCAATGAGGCCTTGCAGCATGCGGGGATCCAAACGCAAACCCGGGTCCGGATCCGTTATATCGATTCCGAGGAGGTGATGGAGAAAGGTTCCGGGCTTCTCGCGGAGGTTCACGGGATTCTGGTGCCGGGCGGTTTTGGCGAACGGGGAATCGAAGGCAAAATCATGGCTGCCCATTACGCCCGGACTCAGGGAGTTCCCTTCCTGGGCATCTGTCTCGGCATGCAGGTCGCCGTCATTGAATATGCACGTCATGTGCTGGACCTGAAAGAAGCACACAGCACAGAGTTCAACCCGGAGACTCCGGAACCCGTGATTGCGCTGGTCGAGGAATGGCGGGATGCCGAAGGCCATCGGCAGGTCCGGAGCTGGAATTCGGACAAGGGGGGGACCATGAGGCTGGGTGCGCAGCCGGCAGCCATCCGTCCGGGGACGCTGGCCGGACGGATTTATGACCGCTCCGAAATCGCGGAACGGCATCGCCACCGCTACGAGTTCAATAACCGCTACCGGGACCGCTTCGTTCGTTCCGGACTGGTCATTTCCGCGACCGCGCACGATGATCTGGTGGAAATCATCGAAATGCCGGAAAACCAGCATCCCTGGTTTGTGGGTTGCCAGTACCATCCGGAATTCAAGTCGACCCCCCGGGACGGGCATCCGCTATTCACCTCGTTCATCCAGGCAGCCCGTCAGCACCAAAACCGACAGTCCCGGAGAGTCACCGCGGATGAAGCTGTCTGATTTTCCGATTGGCAACGAGTGCCCGTTCTTCCTGATCGCGGGACCCTGTGTGATCGAGAATGAAGACCTGGTCTTGGAAATCGCCGGCGAATTGGTGGGAATCACGGACCGGTTGTCCATCCCGCTTGTTTTCAAGTCCTCGTTGGACAAGGCCAACCGCAGTTCCCATCTCAGTTTCCGTGGCCCGAGCCTGGAACAGGGATTAAAGGTCCTTGAGGCCGTCAAAAACCGTTATGCGGTACCGGTCCTCACGGATGTGCATGAAGATACGCCCATCGGGGAAGTGGCCGCTGTGGTCGATGTCCTGCAAACGCCGGCATTCCTGTGTCGTCAGACCAATTTCATCCAGAAGGTGGCTCGGACCGGGAAGCCGGTCAACATCAAGAAAGGGCAGTTCCTCTCCCCGTGGGAGATGCGGAACGTGGTGGAGAAGGCGTTTGCAGTCGGGAACCGCGAGATCTGGGTCTGTGAACGGGGTTTCAGTTTCGGATACCAGAACCTGGTGGTGGACATGCGAGGGCTTGCCATCATGAGAAAAACCGGGTGCCCGGTCATTTTTGATGCGACTCATTCGGTGCAACAACCGGGGGCATTGGGCAATCGGTCCGGCGGCCAGCGCGAGATGGTTCCCGTCTTGGCGCGGGCAGCCGTGGGGGCGGGCATCGGCGGGCTTTTCATGGAGACCCATCCTCGCCCGGACCAGGCGCCGAGTGATGGTCTCAACATGTATCCCCTGGGACGGATGGAAGAACTGCTGGCCGGTCTTCGCGAGCTGGATCGTGTGGTCAAGGCCCGCCCCTACCCTGAACAGATCGATGCGCTTTAGGCGGATTTGGCTGCTCTGGCTGGCCATGGGGGTCTTGATCGTGCTCGCCCAGAGACAGCTGTGGTGGTCGGGTGACAGCCTTCCGAAAGATGCTGCCCTGGCGCGGTCCATGGGCCGCCAGCAGCGGCTCAACCTTCGGCTGGAACGGACGAACCGCATGCTCTATGCAGAGGTGTTGAGCTTGGAAAAAGGGACGGGTGCGGTGGCCCAGCAGGCGAGGACCGATCTCGATTTTATCCGCCCGGGCGAAACCTTTTACGAAATCGTCCGCGAAAGGCGTTCCCTGGCCACCCGTCCGCCACCCGCCGTTCCTCCGGCCCACAAGTCCTCATGACCCTGTCCGGTCTCGCGATCCACGATCATGGGCCCATCCGGGAGATCCGGATGGATCGGCCGCCGGTCAATGCCTTGGATGCCGGGCTGGTCCAGGAACTCCTGGATGCGTTGCAGGGATGCACTGACCCGGCGGTCGGTGCTTTCGTCCTGTCCGGCCAGCCCGGGATCTTCTCAGCCGGCCTGGATCTGCCCTCGCTCCTCGCCCTGGACCGATCCGGCATGGCTGTCTTTTGGCGGCAGCTGGTTGCGCTCTTGAGGACCATCGCGAGGAGTCCCGTACCGGTTCTGGCCGCCATGACCGGTCACAGCCCGGCCGGTGGAACCGTTTTATGCCTGTATGCGGACTATCGGGTGATGGCGCGGGGAGACTACAAGGTCGGACTCAACGAAGTGCAGGTGGGTCTGCCGGTCCCGGACTTCATCCAGCGAGGGCTCGTGCGCCTCGTGGGAACGCGACAGGCCGGATCCCTGGTGATGGCCGGGAGGCTGATCGGGCCGGAGGAAGCTCGAGCGATCGGCCTCGTGGATGAACTTGCAGCCCCGGAGCAGGTTTTGGAATGCGCACTCGGGCGGGCCCGGCAATGGCTGGAGCTGTCTCCGCTGGCTTTCCAGACAACGCGCGAGATCTCGAGAAGGGACCTCGGGTTCATGGATCAGGATTCCCCGGAGGTGGAAACCCTCGTGACCTTTTGGTTCCGGCCCGAAACTCAGGAGGCCCTGCATCGTTATGTCGATTCCTTCCGCAAGCGTCGCGATCCGGATCGGGATCGGCCGCGGCGCAGCAAGACGTAAGTGGCACCACTGCCTCCTTCACAATGACGGGGAGAGGCATAGGCGAGAACCTCGTGACGTTCCCTCAGCCATTCGAGGACCGCGGGACGCAACACGGGACCCTGGTTGCCGGAATGAATGCCCTTGCCATGGATGATGAGCACGCAGGAATGATCCGAGTCCGCTGCCTCTTTGAGAAAGCGGGCGAGGGCTGCCTGCGCATCCGAGAGAGTCAGTCCGTGGAGGTCCAGCCGACCCTGGCAGGGAATGAGACCCCGCCGGAGTTTTTCCATGACCGCCCGCTGGATGCCCACGATCCGGAACTGGGTCGATTCGGCATCCCCAAGGTCCGGTTGATCCAGCCCCCCTCTCAGGGAGGCCGCCAGAATCTCTTGTTCGGCCTGCCTTCGATGCAGGGCGCGGGGCTTCGGTTTGGGTGGGGAGGGTTTTTCGGTGGCTGCCTGTGTGGGGCGAACCCCCGCCCGTGCCATTGCCTCGCGGAAACTCAGACTTTCCTCGGGGGTCGGGGTCAGCGTGGAATCGCGCCTGCTCATCGGGGCTGCGCCGATCGGTGGAAGGGCACGGGCGGGAATTGTATAGCGGGCAGCGGGTTTTTGTCATGCGAATCCTCCTGACCAATGATGATGGCTGGAATGCGCCGGGCCTGAACCTCCTGGCGGCAGCCCTCCGGTCCCAGGCGGAAGTGGTGATTGTCGCACCGGACCGGAACCGGAGCGGTGCCAGCAACTCGCTCACACTGAACGACCCCTTGCGGGTCGAGACTCTGGGCCCGCTCGTCTATGCAGTCAACGGAACCCCAACCGATTGTGTCCATCTGGCCCTGACCGGGCTTTTGGACCACGAACCCGATCTCGTGATTTCCGGCATCAATGATGGCTCCAATCTGGGGGACGACGTGCTCTATTCCGGCACTGTGGCGGCGGCCATGGAGGGCCGCTCTCTCGGGTTGCCCGCGATTTCGGTTTCCCTGGTGGATGCCCCGGACCGACTCTACGAGACCGCACTCGAGGTGGTCCGTGTCATTTTGGGCCATCTCGAATCCGTGCGCTGGCCTCAGGACACGATTCTCAACGTCAATGTGCCTTCGATCCCCTGGGCGCATTTACGCGGTTTCCGGGCGACTCGGCTGGGGCATCGTCATCGGGCTTCGCCCGCCATCCGTGCCCAGGACCCGCGCGGTCGGCCGATCTACTGGGTCGGACGGGCCGGGCCTGCAGCCGATGCCGGAGAGGGAACCGATTTTCATGCTGTGGCCGCCGGTGCCGTATCGGTCACCCCGCTCGAAATCGACCTGACCCGGCATCCGGCACTGCCGGCGTTGGGCCAGTGGCTGGATACCTTGGCCCATGACTGATTCGCAGGCCGGAATCGGGATGACCTCGCTTCGCGCCCGCGAACGGCTGGTCCAGCGTCTCCGGGAGAACGGGATCCAGGATGAACGGGTCCTCGCCCAGATTGCGGGTGTGCCCCGTCACTGGTTCGTCGATGAAGCGCTCTCCATCCGGGCCTACGAGGATACCGCGCTGCCAATCGGGTATGGACAGACCATTTCGCAGCCGTTCATCGTGGCCCGCATGACCGAGGTTTTGATGGGGGAGGGATCCCTCGACCGGGTTCTCGAGATAGGAACCGGCTCCGGGTACCAGACCGCCATTCTGGCCGGCCTGTTTCGTGAGGTCTATTCGATCGAACGCATTCGCCCGTTGCATGACCGGGCCCGGGAGATCCTGTCCCGGTTGAACCTCCGCAATGTTCACCTGCATCACGGGGATGGTCTTGAGGGCTGGCCCCGGGCCGGAGGCTGCCCGGCCATGCTGCTCGCTGCTGCCGTGCATCACATCCCGGACCGTCTGCAAGGCCAGCTCCTGGTGGGAGGGCGGCTTGTGGCGCCCAAAATCATGCCCAAAGGCCAGCAGCTCGTCCTGGTCCAGCGGCTGGATGAGAACCGCTACCAGGAAACCGCTCTCGGGCCAGTCGTCTTTGTCCGTAGCCGAAAAGGGTTTGAGTGAGAAGGCTTTTCCCACACCCCCGGGGACTGGTCCGGCTTGGAACGATGGCCGGGCTCGTCCTCATGGCGGGATGCACGAACCCGCTCAACTGGCCCACGCCGCATCGGACGGGAACCTATGTGGTGCGGGCTGGAGATACGCTCTATTCCATCGCTTGGCACTATCGGCTGGATTATCGTCAGGTTGCCAACTGGAACGGGATTGCCCCCCCCTACCTGATCTATCCAGGGGAACGCCTTCTGCTCCGGAAACCAGGGCCGGCCCTGGCCGGGGGTTTCCGCGGGAGGAATCGGCCTGCACCCTTGGCCCAGCACCAGTACGGAGGACCTTGGGTCTGGCCGGCGGCCGGTACCGTGGTTGGTCCATTCTCTGGTCAGGGCCTGAACGGTAGCGGGATCACGATCGCCGGGCGTGACGGCGAAACCGTGGTGGCTGCGCACGCGGGGCGTGTGGTGTATGCCGGGAGTGGACTTCCGGGTTACGGACGCCTTATCATCGTCCGTAACGACCCGGAGTATCTGAGTGCCTATGCATTCAACCGGAAAGTCATCGTCCAGGAGGGGATGATCGTGCAGGCCGGACAGCCCATTGCCCGGATGGGGATGCGGCATGGCCGGGCCCTTCTTCACTTTGAAATCCGTCGGGATGGTGTACCCATCAATCCCTTGACGTTGCTCCCACACCCGTGACTCCAAAAATGGTTTTCAGATGAAAAAGGCAGACCCGTTGGACGAGGTCTCCAACCCGAAAGACGGGCCAGCGGACGGAGTCCCGGAGTCCCGGGAAGAGGGCTGGTCAGAAGAAGATTCGATGAGCCTAGCCCGCCGCTATCTCAATGAGGTCGGTTTCCGCCCTCTGCTCACGGTTCAGGAGGAGGTCAACCTCAGCCGCCGCAGTCGGCAGGGCGATGTGGGGGCCCGTCACCGACTGATCGAGGGCAATCTCCGTCTGGTGATCAAGGTGGCCCTGCGATATGTCGGTCGCGGCATGCCGCTCATGGATCTCATTGAAGAGGGAAACCTGGGATTGATCCGCGCCGTGGAGGGATTTGATGCCGAGCGGGGGATCCGCTTTTCAACCTATGCGATGTTCTGGATCCGCCAGAGAATCGAGAAGGCACTTTTCGAACAGCGTGGCGATATCCGGATCCCGATCAATCGCGCCCGCCAGGCTCACCTGATGCTCCGGACCGAACAGAAGCTGGTCCAGCAGCTGGGACGCAAGCCGACCCTGGAAGAGGTCGCCGTCGAGCTGGGGCAGGAAGCCCGGGAAGTCCGGACGATCCAGCGCTATACGCGCCATCAGACCTCTCTCGACCAGCCGCTTGCTGCAGAGTCCGAGCACAACCTCGCGGATTTCATCGAGGATGATTCCTCGACCGATCCAATCGAGTTCCTTCACCGGTTGGGGGTGGAAAATCTGCTCGACCAGTGGATGCAGGAACTGGATCCCCAATCCCGGGCAGTCGTGCAGCGCCGATTCGGGTTTTCTGGGGGTGACAAGGAAACGCTGGATCGGATCGGCCGCTCGATGCGCCTCAACCCGGAAGCGGTGCGTCAGATCCAGATCCGGGCCTTGAACAAGCTCAAGAGGCTCCTCATGCGGGGGGGGTTCTCAGCCGCTGCCCTGCTCGATTGAGGGTTTGCCGGGGGGCGTGACCAGCAGTGCGGCCACGACCTGCCGCCCGTCGGTGGCCAGGATGTTGTAGGTCCGGCAGGCCGCAGCCGTGGTCATGACTTCGAGACCGATCCGGCGGGAGAGGATGTCCGCTGCAAGCGGGGCGGAGGGGAAGACCAGACTGGTTCCGCTTCCGATCAGGAGGATTTCCGGTTCCAGCGAAAGTGCCGGTTCCAGTTGCTCCAACGAAAGGCTTTCGATCCTCTCCACCCGCCAGTCGGCGGGGGCCGCTCGGGGGGAGACAATGAGAGGGCGCGTGTGGCGTGTTTCATTGACGTGAACAAAACCGGCCCCATAGCTCCGGATAAGATAATGCACATCTCCCGCTGGAAGGTCTTTGTCGATCCGCATGGTCCGAAATTACCCCGAGCCTCCCCAGAACACAACTGGGAACCTGTCTTTCGTTCTGGCGTTCGGGATCTCGCCCGGCAAGGGTCCTTGAGCTGTCACGGAAACCCTTTTTGTTGAGTCCTGATCCAACGTTCATCCGGCTGGTGCGGCCCAGGGAGGGGGGCGGCTCCCCTTCCTGGCCCGGTGTCGCTCCAGT
>JAKATI010000068.1 GCA_021828045.1 Pseudomonadota bacterium
CGGCATGCCGCCCCTCCAGTCTCTCGGCGTGCCGCATCGCTTCGTCCTCGCTCAGGAAAAACGCGAGGTGACGACCGGTCTCGGGAAGATCCACGACCAGAGCCTCGAGATCCTCGATGCCGACCGACAGCCGGATGAGCCCGTCCTCGATGCCCAAGGCAGCCCTCGATGTAGGTGTCATGCGAGGGCATCAGGGCGAGATTGCCTGACACAATCTCAAGGTCGTCTTGGATCCGAAATAGCCGCCTTTCATCCCCCATCCCCTGTCCCTACGATGGGACGGAAGCGTAGTTTCAAGCCTAATATTGTCAAGCGTCCGTTCAGAGGACCCAAAGCCTCCGGGGGTAAGCAGTGACGATGACGTATAATATGCAGAGGTGTGAATCACGATGGGAGTCCACAGCGTGACGGCACTACCGATTGAAGAGCTCGACAGCATGACGCCTGCGGAAGAGAAGCAATTCTGGACGGTGTTCGAAAGCGCCTTAGCGCACGATGACGGCCAAGCGGCCAGGCTGCATTTGGCGGCAGGGCGCCCGATTCATTATTGTGATGACCGTTACCCGGATGGCGTCATTCGCAAGTGGCCGGATGGTCAGCGCGAATTGGTGAAGGTTGACAGCACTGGCAATGTGACCGTGCTTCGCCTGCTGTGAGGCAGCAGCTTTGGATAGTGGCCGGCCCGAACGGCGCCGGCAAGAGCACGCTGACCGAGCGTACCTGACCGGTCGCGTACCGGTCGTGAATCCCGATACCATCGCCCAAGAACAGCTGGGCATCGACCCGATCCAGGCCGGGAAGCTCGCCCTCTTGCGCCAGCAGAAACACATCGCCACCGGCGAAAGCTTCGCCTGGGAAACCACGCTCTCCGGCAAGCGCGAATTGGAATTGATGCGCGAAGCCAAGGTGGCTGGCTACAAGATCAATCTGGTATTCATCGGCGTGCGCGATGCCGGACTATCGATGTTCCGGGTTGCTGATCGTGTCGCCGCCGGTGGACATCATTCGGCGCTTTGAACGGAGTCTCCGCAATCTGCCGGATGCGCTGGCGATCGCAGACCGTGCCTTTATATTCGACCACAGCGGCGAGTGCCGCCGCCTGTTATTGTCGCGGGAACTCGATCAGTCGCGCCATGTTTCGAAGCACTTGCCACGCTGGGTTGTCGAGACATTGCCGCCGGCAGCGAGGGTGCGTGACCGAGGGCGGGAACGATGAGGCTCAATGCGTCAACAGCGGTGTTGCACTTCAAAAGGAAACCGCCCATCCACTCAAAAAGTCTCCCGAAACCCGAGAATGGCAACTTGGGTATGGGGATGAGCCGACCGGATACTTGACCCGCCGGCAAACCGGGGCTCCGCACATCACGGTCCCCCAAGTCCATCCACTGCGAAATCAACGATCCCGTAGGGGATCCTACCCTCGATGCGGAAGCGATTCGAGGTACGCAGTCACGGCACGCGCGTCCCGGGGACGGAGCCGGAAGGCCGGCATGGGCGGCCGGGCCTTTCTCCCTTCCGGGTTCAATCCGGTTTCAAGAAAGTGGATCATCTGTGCAGGGGTCCAGCCTTTGGGCAAGCCGGCAATGGCCGGAGCCCTTGCGGCCCAGCCGGGCATGGGGTGGATCGGCCGGAAAGCAATGAGCGCTCCTTGCAGCAGGCGCGAGGCCGAAAGCCGGCCCGAGGCGGGACCCGGAGTATGGCAGTCCCCGCACATCCCCACATGGTTCACGAGGTAGCGACCATCCAGGATCTGCCGGTTGGTACGGGCAAGGCCGGTCGAGCTGGCTACAACCAGGAACACAATGACCCCGGGCTTCCACATGCCTCTTTCACCTCTCAGTTTGTGCAGGGCGGTTTTCCCGGACGGGATCAGGACTTGTGGGCAACGATCATCGGGGAGTGCGAGCCGATGTCGGCGGTTTCGACCCGCGCAAATCCCGCCCCGGTCAGCCACCGCTCGTACTCCGCGAGGGTATAGGTCCCCCCCTCCAAGGTATTGACCAGCATGTTCAGGGCAAACAGGACCGGATAGGGCGGCCCGGTCCGGTCGGCATTGGGAATCATGTCGATGATCGCAAGCCGACCCTCCCGACGAAGCGCCCGGTGCAACCGCCCGAACAGCTCGCGGGAAGCCCGTTCTCCCTCGGAGTGCACGATGTTGCCGAGAATCGCAAGGTCATAGTGTTCCTCCCCGAAATCGACCCGGCGCAGATCGCCGGGCAGGAAATCATATTGGTTCTGCACGCCGTGCCGTTCCAGATACTCACGAGTGACCGCCAGCAACGCCGGAAAATCCTGGGCGGTGACACGGGCGCGGCGATCGGCCTGCGCGATGGCGATGCCCCAGACTCCCGAACCACAGGCCACATCCAGGATCCGCAATCCCGGATCGCCCTCCCCGATGCCGAGTGCCCGGGCCGCCCGGTCGGCCGGCGCCCGGTTGATGACATGCAAGGTGCGGACCAGGACCGGGAAAAACTTGCCCGCCTCTTCCTCCACCTCGACCCGGACCCGGGGCTGCCCCGTGCGCACCGTCTCGGTCAGCCCGCCCCACGCCTCCCACAGCCAGTCTTTCTCCCACATCGCCCCGATGTAGTCCGGAGACTTCTTCACCAGGAAGCGTTCGGACAATGGCTGGAGCGCGTAGCTCTCCCCGCTCCGGCTGAGCAGCCCGAGAGCACAGAGGGCATCCAACAGAGACCCCAGGCCGCGGCCCGAAGCCCCGGTTTCCCGCACCAGGGTCGACGCCGTCTTGTGCCCCGCCTCGATGAGGGAGAAGAGGCCGAGCTGTACGGCGGTCGCGAGAACGCGGGATGGCGCAAAGGACCATCCCATCTGCATGAGTGGTTCCGGATCCAGGGATTCTTTCCCGTTCTTCATGTGTCACTCCCCCCGGGTTTGCCGCGTGTCGGCCTGTACCGGTGAAAACGGAGAGTCCAAATTTGCTTCAAGTATAAATCGGGCTTTTGGGGGATCGGGTGGGTGCCTTTCGGCCATTTTCTTGATCTGGATCAAACCGAAGCCAGCCTGCATCAGGATCTTGCAGTCGCAGGCATTTCTCGTCACACAATCCGTAGGCACGACACTGTAGACCCGGATGCGCCTTGCGCATGCGCATCTCGCGCCCAAAAACCGGATTCCGTATGGGGCCATTGCAACCCGGGTGGTATCCGCCGATGAGGGAGTGCGGACGAAACCGGGGCCCCTTATTCGGGGCCGACCGGGAAGCGGGCTGTATCAAGCCGCAAAACCATCCAGGCTCTGAGATCCCTCATCTCTTCCGGCGAAACCTCATGCGCCATGGGATAGACCTGCCAGCGGACCTCATGGCCCGCCGCAATCAGCCAATCCCGGGTCTCCACCGCGAGGGGCAGGGGCACGACGGGATCCAGGGAGCCATGCGCGAGGAAGATGGACTGGGACACCCCGGGCGGACCCGGCGGCGGGACCGGGTGGAAGGTGGACAGTCCAACCAGTCCACCCAGTCGCGTCCGGGCCGACCGGCTCCAGGCCAGCGCCACGGCCCCTCCCTGCGAAAAGCCCCCCACCAGGATGTTCTGCCGGCTGATGCCCTGATTCTCCTCGGCCTGGACCCAGGCTTCGAGCGATCGGCAGCTCGTCTCGAGTCCCCTCCGGTCCAGCTCCATGCCGGAGGCGACTGCGTCGAGATCGAACCAGGCCCGGGTGGGCCGGAGACCGTTCAGGCGGACCGGACGGATGGGTGCATCGGGCAGGATCCAGCGGCACTCCGGGAGGTCCAGGGCCTGGGCCAGGGGGGCGAGATCCCGCCCATCGGCCCCGAGACCGTGGAGCAAAATGATGCTGGCCCGCGCGGGAGACCGGGACGGGAGGACGAGACTCATCCGGACGATCGCCCGGAATCCGCCCCCGCTCGGGCCGATTCGCTACACTGCCCCATTGATTTCCTCCAGAGCCCGATGCCCATGACCCAAAAACCGGAACCCTCGACCGGACCCCTCGCCGGAAAAACCGCCCTCGTGACAGGCTCCTCGCGGGGAATCGGGCGGGCGATCGCCGAGCGGCTGGCCCGCGCGGGTGCCCGGATCGCGGTCCATTATCACACGAGGGCCGAGGATGCCCGTGCAACGGCCACGGCGCTCGCCGGATCGGGGCACCGCCTCTTTCCGGCCGACCTGGGCCAGGCGGAGGAGCGGCGACGGCTCGTCCGCTCGGTCCTCTCCGACATGGGCGGGCCCCACATCCTCGTCAACAATGCCGGTCTCTACCGGCTCACGCCCCTCCTGGAGAGCCCGGAGACGGTCTGGCTCAAGGATTTCGAGGATCTCCTGAACGTCAATCTCATAGCCCCCGCCCACCTGGCCTTTCTCTGCGCCCGGGCCATGGTCGAAGGCGGAATCCACGGCCGGATCATCAATATCGGTTCACGCGGCGCCTTCCGGGGCGAACCCGAGGCACCCGGTTACGGAGCGGCCAAATCCGGCCTGCACGCGCTCACCCAGTCGCTCGCATTGGCCCTGGGACCCCACCACATCGCCGTCACGGCCATCGCTCCCGGTTGGGTCGGAACGGACATGGCCAAAGCCCATCTCGAAGGTCCCCGCGGACCGTCCCTCCTCGCCCAGAGCCCGCTCGGCCGCGTGGCCCGTCCCGAGGAAGTGGCTGCCCTCACCCTCTATCTCGCGGGAGAGGAGGCCGAGTACGCCACAGGTGCCGTGATCGACCTCAACGGGGCGTCCTACCTGCGCTGAAGGGGCCTAGGACTTGGGCAGGAAACGCCGGGCGATCAGGACACCCGGGCTTGAGCAGACCATCCGGGGCGGATGGGCCATCCCCTGGCAGAAAGCCGCCGTGAGCAGGTTTGCTTCGGGGATGACCTTCTGGAAGATGGGATTGGTGGGCTGCTCGAGTGCCGCGAGGATGCCAGACCAGTTGTCGCCCTTCAGGATCTCGGGATAGACGGGGGAACCGGAGATGATGTACTGCCCGTTCAGGTACAGAAAGGGAATGGCTCCCGCATCCACCGCAAAGGGCGGGGCATCGTAGGTATTGAAGAGCGAGCGGACCGCGTGCGGCGGAGTCACGAGGGGTTGCCCGGTCCGGGTTGCGGTCTCGTAGCCGCTGAAAGCGATCCGGGAACTCTGGTAGCGGGCATGATAAAAGCTGAAGGTTGCGGTATCCGCGAAGACATCCGTCGAGCTGGAACGCATGTACTCGAGTCCATGCAGGGACCCGAAACGGAGGAGCGCCAGGATCAAGGGCCAGCGCAAGGCAGCGCAGTAGGGACAGTAGTCCGCCCCGACGTAGACGATCTCGGGGTGGTTGGGGTGCACGAGCCCCCCGGCGATGGTGCTCATGAGCACATTGTTGGGAGGCAGCGTGACCAAAAGTCCCCGATGCGAGATCGTGGCCAGCCGGGTCATGACCGAGGCGGGAACGAGAGTGCCCACATGGGCGGCGGCACGTGCCGGGCTCCCGGCCATTGAGACGGCAAGGAGCATCAGACCCCCAACGACCCCCACCCCGAGCCGGGCGGATCGCAACCGCATCTTCACGAGAGCACCCATAGCAAAACCTCCGCTGAAACGGGACGGCCACAGGCTGCGGGGATACAACCCCGCCGGACCGGTTTCTAGTCTATCCGATCGCGGATCCGGCCTCAAACGTTGGCGTGCGTCCACTCCCTTTGGCACTCAGGGTCGTTGCCCAAGGGCCATCAGGTCCCGGCCGAAGAACTGAAGGCGCCCAACCTCGAGCCCCATGCTTCTCACGGGGAGTGGAATGACACGGTTCGGCCGAGATGAATAATGTCCATTTTCTTTCTGGACAGATCCTTAGGCCATTCCGGATCGAAGTTCGGCTTGGCTTTTCCGCTCATGCAGACGACTCGATCCGCTTCCGGCAGATGTCGGGCATCTCCTTGACAATCCTGCCCGCATCCGCCGTGTGTCCAATAGCCTTCGGCAAGGTGATCCGATCGATGACGCCGCCCATCTGCTGCAACATGTCGTCCATCACAGCGTCTACGGCGGCTGCCTGCAGCCCGGCCGTCGCCGCGAGCGCGTGAAAATCGGCGCGACGCAAATTGTCATCCTTGCCGTTGAGTTTCAGCGCCATGCGGTCATGCTGGAGATTCGGAAAGATGCGCGTTGTCACCGCGTCATACAACGGTGCCATGCGGATAGCCCGGAATTGCCGGTCTTCGGGCTCCGCAATCTTGAGCAAGGCCATGTTCTTCCTGGATGATTTCCAGCACGCGGATGCGGGTGCGCTGCTTGCGCCGGGCGCTCAGGAACAACCGACCATCGCGGGTCGGCCCTGGCAAGGCGGCACTTGCTGCGGATAGGTAGGCTTGAGGGTAAAGATATTTGGCAATGCGAACCGCGTGCTTCAGGACGGTAGCGTCGATGTCGTCGTCGGCATCGACGTAGATACCGCGCATAAGCTGGACGAGCCTACCCGTTTGCGCCAGATAGTGGCTGCGGGCCTTATCCAGATTTTCGCCGACGAGGTGAAGCGCCATTCCAACTTTCACGTACTTCAGGTACGACTAAGTTAGTATTTTGGGCGTTTCACGTCATGGCGGATTATAACTTTCCCGCTCCTCAGGTGGGCAATAGTTGGAGAAATTAATCCGTTCGGCTCCGGGGGCGGGCTTCGCCTCCTCCGTAGTGGAACTTACCCGATCCGTCGTCATCGGCGCGCTTCACGCCAGGCCAGGGGAGCACGCCATCCAATTCCCTCGGGCCCAATTCCTCATTCTTCCGTGCGCCCGGCACGGGCGCACTCTTGTGGGGACAAGTCCCACCGAGAGCGGGTCACGGCGAGCGAAGCGCAACTGCGGAAGGGTGACCGACCGTGGGGAGGAAACGTGGATCGCCCGGGCCAAGGGGAAGCCGCGCTGCAAACAACCGAAGCTCTCGGTGAAGCAGCAACGGGAGCCCAAGAAGATGCACGGGACCCCCCGCTGCCAGAATAGTTGTCGCCTCTGTGGTTCATCCTTGAGGGGGCGAAAGGGAGTCAACCAGGACGTCGTACGCAGCAGGGCGCAAGGAGAGTCGGTGGCCCGCCGGATGCTGGCATTTCCAGAGCTGCCCATCAATGGCCGTACCACTCTGGATGGTTGGGACAAATTTGATGTCTGATGCCGAGATTGTGACCGTCACATTCCCTGCCCCATATTGGGTGAATCCGGCCAGCCAGTCATGGACGGCAACAGGATTCTGCGCATATGCCCCATTACCCTCGATGATATATGCAAAACTTTGTTGGCCAAGCAAGGCTCCCGAGCTGTCAGCAACCTGAATGGGGAACGTACCCGATGTGTCTGTGACATCTCCATTTTGAGTTGACAACTGCGCAAAGGCTTGAGCGGTATTTATGGATCCCAAAGAGCTCGCT
>JAKATI010000069.1 GCA_021828045.1 Pseudomonadota bacterium
ACCGCATCCGCAGGGCCAGCGGTGTCTCGATACGGGGATCCAAGAGCTCGAATTCAAGTCCGATAAACCGGGAACAGGCAGAAGGCACATCGATCCGGAGGGCACGACCGTGGGGCAGCCGGAAATTCCCACCCGGCAGGGTGCGGGACAAGGCCACTCCCGTCAGTGCGGAAATCTCGCGGGCCAGTCCCAGCGCGCTCAAACAGTCGCCACGGTTGGGCGTGACGTCGATTTCAAACAGGACATCCGGCCACTCCAGAACCCGGTCCAGACCGGCTCCGGTGGCTCCCTCACCGGGCAATGCCAGGATCCGGTCACTGCGCGCGCCGATCCCCAGCTCCTGTTCGGAACAGAGCATGCCGGAGGAGAGCACATCATGGAAACGCCGCTCGTCAAGCCTGGGGCGTCCCGGAAGCCGGGCGCCGGGCGCTGCCCAGGCGACCCGCTGACCGGGCTCGAGGTTCGGTGCCCCGGAGACCACCGTTGCCAGCCGGCCGCCGGCTTCCAACCGGCAGACCCGAAGCCGGCCATCCTGCAAAAAATCCACAGACTGGATGGCCGCCACACACACTCCTGAAAACGGGGCGGAGAGAATTTGCAGGGTCTCGACCTCGAACCCTCCTTCCGTGAGCCGGTCCCGCAAGCGAGGATCCCGCATGGGGATCGGAAGCCAGTCCTCGAGCCAGCGACGGGTGATTTTCATGATCCGGGGGCGGCTGGACGCGGCGTCAGGAAACGCAGGTCATTGTCGTAGAACCACCGGATGTCACCGATGCGGTATTTCAGCATGGCCAGCCGTTCGATTCCCATTCCAAAAGCCAATCCGGACCACTCCTCGGGATCCACTCCGGATTGGCGGAAAACCTCGGGATGGACCAGACCACAGCCCATGACTTCGATCCAGCCGGACTGTTTGCAGACCCGGCATCCACGCCGTGCACAGAAGAAACATTCCAGGTCGACTTCCGCCGACGGTTCGGTGAAGGGAAAGTAAGAGGGACGAAACCGGATCTTCAGCCCCTCCGTGAAAAACGCGTGGAGAAAATCACTCAGCACACCCGTCATCTCCGCCCAGGAGATTTCCCGGTCCACCACCAGCCCCTCCACCTGGTGAAACATGGGGGTATGCGTGAGATCCGAATCCCGCCGGTAGACCCGGCCGGGAGCAATGATCCGAAGCGGTGGGCCCCACCGCCGGAGGGCACGGACCTGCACAGGCGACGTGTGGGTCCGGAGCAGGATTGCGCCGGGGTCCAGGTAAAAAGTGTCGTGAGCGGCCCGGGCCGGATGGTCGGGCCCCATGTTGAGGGCCGTAAAATTATGGAAGTCGTCCTCGATTTCGGGACCCGTGGCGATGGTGAAGCCGCCACTACAGAAATGCTTTTCGATCAGGAGTCGAGCCTGGGTCAGTGGATGGAGGGTTCCGGGCATGACGCCCCGGCCCGGCAGGGTGACATCCACCCGCTTGCGGGCCAGTTGTCGTTCGACTGTATCCGCCTCCAGGGACTGCCGCCGCTTCCGGATTGCCTCCTCAATCGCATCCCGGGCCTGGTTCAGCCCCTGACCCGCGGTGCTTCGCTCCGCGCCGGACAGAGTTGCCAGCTGACGGAAGGCTTCCGGCAGGATCCCCTGCCGTCCCAGCCAGTGGACCCGGATCTGGTCCAGTTCGGCCAGGCTGCCGGCGGTCGAGATGGCCGCCAAGGCTGAATCGAGAAACTCCGGTTCGGATGCCACGGGGAACCTCCGCACGCGATCGCGGGTACGATTGACTCCACCTGCCGGGAGGTTCAGCCAGCAGCCAGGGCCGTTTTGGCTTGATCCACCAGTGCGGCAAAAGCCGCTGGATCCTGGACAGCGAGTTCCGCCAGGATTTTCCGGTCAACGACGATCTCGGCCTTGGACAGGCCCTTCACGAACTGGCTGTAGGACAGGCCATGCTCGCGACTGCCCGCGTTGATCCGGACGATCCACAAGGCCCGGAATTCCCGCTTTCTCCGCCGCCGGTCGCGATACGCGTACTGGCCGGCCTTGAGAACCGCCTGCCGGGCCACCTTGATGGTCCGGCTGCGTGCCCCATAGTAGCCTTGGGCCTGTTTCAGGACCTTCTTATGCCGGGCCCGGCTTGTGACCCCCCTTTTTACTCGTGCCATGTCGGGTCTCCTTTATTGGTAGGGCAGAAGCGGGCGCAAACGGTCGCGGTCCGCCGGCCCGACAACTGCCGGACTGCGCAACTGGCGCTTCCGCTTGGGCGACTTGGTGGACAGGATGTGGCGGCGATGGGACTGTTTCCGCTTGAAGCCATGGGCTTGCGCCCGGAAACGCTTGGCCGCACCACGGTTGGTCTTGAGCTTGGGCATGACACGCTACTCCGCATAGTGGCTTGGTTCCGCTCTCGCGGCATTGTCGACCAAGGGCATTCCCCCAAGGGAAATGCTTTTCGGTTTTACTTGCGACGGGGCACGAGCACCATCACAATCTGTCGTCCTTCCAGGCGCGGTGCCATCTCGACCACCGCATTGGAATCCAAGTCCGTCTGGATCCGGTTGAGAATCTGGGCACCCAAGTCCTGGTGCAGCAGTTCGCGTCCCCGAAAACGCAGGGTGACCTTCGCCTTGTCCCCGTCCGCCAGAAAACGCATGATGCTTTTCAGCTTGATCTGGTAGTCGTTTTCCTCCGTGGTCGGCCGGAACTTGACCTCCTTGATATGGATCTGCTTCTGCTTCTTGCGGTTGGCCTGGACCTTCTTGTTCAGCTCAAACTGGTACTTGCCGAAATTCATCACCCGACAGACGGGGGGATCCGCGGTCGGCGAAACCTCGACCAGGTCCAATCCCGCGTTTTCGGCAACTTTCATGGCCTCGCCCGTAGGCAGGACCCCAATTTGCTGACCAGCATGGTCGATCACGCGCACTCGGGGCACCGTGATCTCGGCATTACGCCGAACTTTTTTCTCGCCGCTGATGCCTCAGTCCTCCACTACATCTTGGCCACGGCGATTCCGTTCCCCAGTCAAGTCAGCCACAAAGCTTTCCAGAGACCTGTCTCCCAAGTTGGTGCCATTTTGACGGCGTACGGCGAGACGGCCAGCAGCCGCCTCTTTCGGACCGATCACAGCCAGGTACGGAACCCGCTGGATCGAGTGTTCCCTAATTTTAAGGCCAATCTTCTCATTTCTCAAGTCCAGCGAAACCCGGAATCCCGCCTGTTCCAGTGTCTGGGTGGCCCGACGGGCATATTCGTCCTCATGCCCCGTAATGGTCAGGACCGCCACCTGGACCGGGGCCAGCCAGAGCGGGAGCACACCCGCGTGGTGCTCCAGGAGAATCCCGATAAAGCGTTCCAGGGATCCCAAAATGGCCCGATGCAGCATGACGACCCGCTCCTTGTCCCCTTCGGCATTGATGAAGCTCGCCCCGAGCCGCTCGGGCAGCACGTAATCGAGCTGCAGGGTTCCACACTGCCACACCCGGCCCAGGGTGTCCCGCAGCGAAAATTCGATCTTCGGTCCATAAAAGGCACCTTCTCCCGGCTGGATCGAATAGGCGAGGTTCTCGTGCTGCAGCGCCTGCGACAGGGCCTGTTCCGCACGATCCCACTGCTCGTCGCTTCCCACCCGCTGCTCGGGACGGGTGGACAGACGGATCTGGATATCCGAAAAACCAAAATCCCGGTACACATGGAACAGCAGGCGGATGAAGGCTGTGGCTTCGGACTCCACCTGGTCCGGGGTACAAAAAATATGGGCGTCGTCCTGGACGAAAGAGCGCGCCCGGAGCAGGCCGTGCAGGGTCCCGGAAGGTTCATTCCGGTGGCAGACCCCGAACTCCGCAAGGCGGAGCGGCAATTCCCGGTAGCTCCGGATCCCCTGGTTGAAAATCTGGACATGGGCCGGGCAATTCATGGGCTTGATGGCATACTCCCGGTTGTCCACGGCAACGGCGAACATCTGCGTGCCGAACTTGTCGGCATGACCCGAACGCTCCCACAAGACGCGATCCAGCATGAGCGGCGTGTGCACTTCCCGGTAGCCCGCACCCGCCAGCTGTCCCCGGACATAATCCTCGATGGTCCGGTACAGCACCCACCCGGCCTCGTGCCAGAACACCATCCCGGGCGCCTCCTCCTGGAAATGGAACAGGTTCATCAACTTGGCGAGCCTCCGGTGGTCCCTTTTTTCAGCCTCCGCGATCCGTTCGAGGTGCTGCGTCAATGCCTCGGGGCTGGCCCAGGCCGTTCCGTAAATCCGGCTCAACATGACATTGCGGGAATCCCCCCGCCAGTAGGCACCGGCGACCCGCATCAGCTTGAAATTCCCCAGACATCCGGTCGAGGGAACATGAGGCCCCCGGCACAAATCCTGGAAATCACCTTGCCGATAGAGACTGATCACCTCGCCCGCAGGGATTTCGCGAATGATCTCGGCCTTGTAAGATTCCCCCCGCTCGGAGAAAAAACGGGCCGCTTCGTCCCGGGTCATGACCTCACGTTCAATGGGGATGTCCTCCGAGACGATTTTCCCCATTTCCGCCTCGATCCGTGGCAGATCCTCCATCGAAAAGGGTGACTCCACATGGAAATCGTAATAGAAGCCATCCTCGATCACCGGACCGATTGTGACCTGGGCTTTGGGAAACAGTCGCTTGACTGCATGGGCCAAAAGATGCGCGGTGGAATGTCTCAGGATTTCCAGTCCCAGGGGTTCCTCTGCCCGGACCGGCTCGACAACGGCATCCGATTCCAGTGTCAGGGAGAGATCAACAGGACGGCCATCGAGCCGTCCGGCCACCACCTTCGACATGGCCTCGGGATCGAGCCGTCGTGCCAAGGCCTCTTGAACCGACAGGGGCTCCGCTTGATCCACCTCGCCCTGAAGTGGAATCGTAATCTTGGGCATCCGCAGTAGTCCGGGTATCTGGGAGCCTCACACAGGAGGCGGAGCGACATTATAGCGGGTCGCCCGCTCGGCCTGTCGGCCGTCAGGCCAAGGCTCCGCCGCAGGAACTGCCCGCTCCGGCCGTGCAGCCAAAACAATGGGGTCCACAGGCAATCGGGTCATGGGCCAGCTCATCAAAAGCCTCGATTTCCCAAAGGCTCCGGGGTCGCCCTCCCAGGGGCAGCTCGAGCATCTGGTTGAAATCGCAGTCATAAAGCTGTCCATCCCATCCGATCGAGAGCAGGTTCCGGCACATGAGGCCGGAGACGGTTCCGGGATTGAAGGACTGGACGAGAAGGGTCTGGTACGCCTCATACGTCCCGTCGCGGAGCAACTGGTGGAGAAACCGGCTGATCGGCATGTTCGTGATCGTGAGGAGACGGTTGAAGCGGATCCCGTAGCGCTCGCCGAGCTGTTTCTTGTAATCGCTCTCGAGTTTGGCCTGGGGAGGCGGAAGAAAGGGACCGACCGGGTTGTAGACGAGATGCAGCTCCAGAACACTACCGGGGGCTGCGTAACCCAGCGCGTTCAGTTTCTCGAGGGCTCGCAGGCTGGGCTCGAAGACTCCCAAGCCCCGCTGTTTCTCGACGTTCTCCCGGCTGTAGCAAGGCAGGGAAGCGATCACGGTCACCTGGTTTTGTGCAAGGAACTGGGCAGTCTCCTCCTGGCCGGGCTCAAACAGGACCGTGAGATTGCACCGGTCGATCACCTGTTTCCCTGCCCGGCGCGCCGCCATCACGAGACGACGGAAGTGGGGATGAAGTTCGGGCGCTCCACCGGTCAGATCCACAGTGGCAATGCCGGTTGAATGGTCGAGCAACTCCAGGACCCGGTCGACCGTGCGCTCCGTCATGATTTCCGTGCGCTTGGGCCCTGCTTCGACGTGACAGTGGGTACAGGCCTGGTTACAGCGTTTCCCCAGATTGACCTGCAGGATCTCGAGCGGTCTGCGGGTCAGCGAGAGCCGGTGCCGGTCCAAGACCTCACCGAAAGTGGGTACGGGGTCGACCAGGACAGGGGCGGGATCCGACATGGTGATAGTTTCGCATAACTCCCGATCCCTGCGAGTTGGCTGCCCCGGAAGCCGCCCACCCGAGCCCGAGGCTATACTCGTCCGGACCAAAGACCACTCCCCCGGAAGGATCGAGCATGAACAATCCGGCCCGTCGCCTGTTCTCCTGTTCCGCCCTGACTGTGCTTTTGATGTCGACTCTTCCGGCCGGGGTGTCCTTCGCACGTTCCGGTAGGCCTCTTCCAGCTCAACTCCATCACCTCAATGCCTATGTCCGGAAGACCATGCACCTCTGGCACGTCCCCGGCCTTGCCCTGGCCGTTGTCCAGGACGGCCATCTGGTATATGCGCGGGGCTACGGATACCGCGTGCTGGGCCAGACCGCTCCCGTCAACCCGCAAACGCTTTTCACCCTGGGTTCGCTGACCAAGGCGTTTACCGTGGCAGCCCTGGGGCAGCTGGTCACCTCTGGGAAACTGCATTGGGATACGCCGGTCCACGACGAACTCAGGGACTTTCGCCTGGAGAGTGCGTACGTCACCCAGACGCTCACCCTCCGGGACCTGCTCACGCACCGGAGCGGATACTGTGATCCCACGGCCATGTGGTACACCTCCTACGACACCGTGCAAAATGTCCTCTGGAGGCTCCGTTACCAAAAACCGTCCTATGCTTTCCGGACCCATTTTTGCTACAACAATACGCTCTACCTCGCGGCCAGCCAGTTCATTCCGGCTCTCACCGGGCTGAGCTGGAACCGCTACGTCCAAGCCCACCTTTTCCGCCCCTTGGACATGAAGGGCACGGTCACCCGGCAAGAGCGGTTGGCCGGCCAAAAGAACGTGGCGGCTCCCTACGCGGTGATCGGCGGACGAGTGCTGCGGATTCCCCGCTACTGGACGCACAACATGGATGTCTTTGCACCCGTCGGCGGCATCAACACGAGCGTGCTCGACATGAGTCATTGGATCGAAATGCTCATGGATCAGGGTCGCTACCGGGGAACCCCCATCCTCTCCCCCTCCATCATCCGTGCCATGGAAACGCCCTGGATGCTCATCCATGAAGGCAATCGCTCGGTGGGCACCTGGTTGCGGATCCAAACCCCGGGAGAACCGTTCTATGCCTATGGTCTCGGTTTTTTCATCCAGGAGTACGGCGGTCACCGGCTGGTCTGGCATCCGGGAAACATCGACGGGATGTCGACCGTGCTCGCCATCGTGCCGAGCCTGCGTCTGGGTGTCGTGGTCCTCTCCAATCTGGACCAGAACTTTGCACCCGAAGGAATCTTGTTTCACGTGCTTCAATCCTACCTGGGCCTGCCGCACCGGGATATCAGCCGCGCCTGGTACCACTTTCTCCAAAAACAGCGGGCGAAAGAAAAGGCAATCCGGCGAAAACTCGTGGGCCGGCGCGA
>JAKATI010000006.1 GCA_021828045.1 Pseudomonadota bacterium
CGGTCAGGAGCCCACGCCCGGAACCCGCGCGCGGGCCGTCCCGATCTACCAGACCACGTCCTTTACCTTTGACGATTGCGAGCATGGAGCTCGCCTGTTTGCCCTGGAAGAGTTCGGGAACATCTATACCCGGATTATGAATCCAACCACGGAGGTCTTCGAAAAAAGGGTTGCTGCCCTCGAAGGCGGCCTGGCCGCTCTGGCGACCGCGAGTGGTCAGGCAGCCCAATGGCTTGCGATCACGACCTTGGCCGAGGCGGGGGACAATATCGTTTCGAGCCGGGCGCTCTATGGCGGCACCTTCAACCAGTTCAAAGTGACTCTACCCCGCATGGGGATCAAGGTCCGCTGGGCCGAGCGTGAGGATCCATCCGCATTTGCCGAGGCCATCGATGAACGGACCCGCGCACTCTATGTTGAAACGATAGGGAATCCCAGCTTCAATATTCCGGATCTAGAGACCCTGGCTGAACTTGCACACCAGGCGCGGTTGCCACTCATCGTCGACAACACCTTTGGTGCCGCAGGTTATCTCGCCCGCCCGATAGATCACGGAGCGGATCTCGTTGTGGCCTCCGCCACCAAGTGGATCGGAGGCCATGGCACCTCCATCGGTGGCATCCTTGTCGATTCTGGACGGTTTGATTGGACCAGTGGACGCTTTCCGCAATTCACGGAGCCGGCACCCGGATATCACGGGATCCGCTTCGCGGAACGGTTTGGCCCGGATAGCCCTTTTGGCAACATTGCCTTCATCGTCCGGGCCCGAGTCGAGGGACTCCGTGATCTCGGTCCCGCACTCTCGCCATTCAATGCTTTCCTGTTCCTGAATGGCCTTGAGACCCTCTCCCTCCGCATGCAGCGCCATGTCGACAATGCACTGGAGCTGGCCCTTTGGCTTGCCCGTCATCCGGCCGTGAGCTGGGTCAACTATCCGGGCTTGCCCACCCACCCCTCCCACGAACGCGCCTTGCGCTATCTCCGCCACGGTTTCGGGGCCGTCCTCAGCTTCGGGATCCGGGGTGGGGCCGATGCCGGACGGGCTTTCATCAACCACGTCCGTCTGGCCAGCCACCTTGCCAACGTCGGAGATGCCAAGACCCTTGTCATTCATCCGGCAACAACCACACACCAGCAACTGGAGCCTGGCGAACAGGTGTTGGCGGGGGTCAACCCCGACCTCATCCGTGTCTCGGTAGGCATCGAGCATATCGACGACATCCGTAACGACTTTGCCCAGGCCCTCGAGGCCAGCGTTCGATGAGGGAATCTTCCCTCCCACCAGAAACCCGGTTCTGGCAACCTGCTTCCGGATCCTTCCAGCTCGAATCCGGGCTTCGACTCCAAGCACCCCGCCTGGCCTACCGCAGCTGGGGACGGCTGGATCCAGACCAGGCCAATGCGGTCCTCGTCTGCCATCCCCTGACCGGCTCAGCTGATGTGGATCACTGGTGGCCCGATCTTTTGGGTGAGGGCCGACTTCTCGATCCCCTGCACCAGTTTGTTCTCTGTGCCAACGTGCTGGGCAGCTGCTATGGATCGACGGGCCCCTCGTCGACGGACCCGCTGACAGGGCACCGTTATGGCAGGAGTTTCCCTCCTATTACCATCCGCGACATGGTCCGACTGGAAGCAGAGTGGATCCACTCGCTCGGCATCCGCAGGCTTTCCCTGATCCTTGGAGGCTCGCTCGGTGGAATGCGGGCGCTCGAGTGGGGGGCCCTCTTTCCGGATCGAACCACGGCTCTCGTCGCCATTGCCACCACCGACCGCCAACCGCCTTGGGCCATCGCCTTCTCAGAGGCCCAGCGACTCGCGATCCAGGCTGATCCAGACTGGCTCAATGGTGACTATCCCCCCGAGCGGCCTCCTCGGGCCGGACTCCGGGCAGCCCGTGCGATGGCCATGGTGAGTTACCGACACTGGCACGAGTTCACGGAACGCTTTGGCCGCCGCACCACATCCAATGGCAAGTTCGAGGTGGTTCGATGGCTGGCCTACCACGGGGAGCAGCTGGCCGAACGTTTCGATGCTGGTTCCTACGTCACCCTGACCCATGCCATGGACACCCATGATCTGGGTCAGGGTTGCCTCCAACCCGGATCGCCTTTGCCGGCCACTTTCCCACCGACGCTCGTGGTCGGTATCCGGTCCGACCTGCTCTATCCCCCTGATGAGCAACTCCGGTTGGCCAAACGTCTGCCCCAATCAGAGACGGCTTGGCTGGATTCTCCTCGGGGGCATGACGCCTTTCTGGTCGATACCGCAGATCTGACAGCCCGGATCCAGAACTTCATGCAAGCCCGGTGCAAAGCCCGGCAACCCCAGCCACCAGCTCCCCGTCATCCTCTTTCCATCACCATGGATCAAACTTCATGCCCAGAAGAGAATTCCTAGTGGAATCGCGCTTTCAGCTGGATTCCAGCGGCGGCGCAGCTCCAGTAACTCTCGGAGTATTCGGTCATACCGGACAGGTCGGCCGGGTCTTGGTCCAGATGCTCAGGGAGCCTACGTCCGGAACAAATCCCCTGAGATGGGTGTTCGGATTCCTCGCCAACCGCCATAACATTTTATGGCCTTCCGAGGCCTCCTCATTCTCCGAAAACCGCCAAGGTGATGACTGGATTCTCATCCTCGATCGCTTCCAGAGATGCCCGGGTCCAAAAATTCTGATCGACTGCACGGCCGATGAAACATTGCCGAAGCTTTACCCATCTCTGCTCGCCTCCAACATTCCAGTCGTAACACCGAACAAGCACGCCTTCAGTGGATCCCAGTCTTTCTACAACCGGCTGAACCGTCCGGAGGGGGGCTTCGTGCGTTGCCACTATGAAACTACGGTCGGGGCGGCACTGCCCATCTTGTCGACGATCCGAGCACTCCGCGAAAGTGGCGACCGGGTCTGGAAATTCGAGGCCGCTCTGTCGGGCACCTGGTCATTTATCCTTCATCAACTCCACCAAGGCCTGCCGTTCTCGCAAGCAGTCCGCCGGGCCCGGGATCTTGGGATAACCGAGCCACATCCCCAGGCGGATCTCGCCGGGATGGATCTCCATCGCAAAGCACTCATTCTGATGCGAGAGGCGGGATACCAGGTCGAACCGGGCGATGTGCTTCTACCTCGCTGGATTCCGGGTGTGACATTCAGGCCGGGGCTCGATCGGGAACTCTTTTTGAATGACCTCGTAAAACAGGATCCGTTATGGTCCACGTCCATCCTGGAGGCCCGGAAACGAGGGGAGAAACTGGTTCTCCTGATCCGGTTCGATGTCCATCGAGGCGCGATACTCGGCCTCGTTTCTCTTCCGGCTGGGAATGCTTTTGCCGAACTCAGGCCTGGCGAAAACCGATTGGAGATCTGGACCGACCGCTACTGCGACATCCCGCTTTCAATCGCCGGTCCTGGTGCAGGAGCTGAAATCACAGCATTCGGTCTTTTCCAGGAACTGTTGCGGGTGGCCTCTCGGGTTCACTAGGCCCACCGGGATCCGCCTTCCGGGTTCGGTGTAAAGAAACGACCTGCCAATCCCGGGCGTCGATGTCGTCGTCGGAGCCATTCCCGCCGGTCAGAGCCACTTATTGGCACTTCGAGTCTCCACAGTTCAGACAGGTCATGCAACCATCCATCATCACAACTGCAGCCGTACTGCACTTCGTGCAAAGCTGGGCTCCTACGGGAAAATTAGACTGGGCAAAGGCATCTTGTTGCTGGCGGGCAGCCTCGAACTCGGCGCGCTTCTCCGCAATCAGTTTCTGCTGCGCTTCATCGGGTTCCCCTTTCCGCATGAGGCCGATGCTCACCAGGTGTTTCTCGATGACGTCGCCAATCTCTGCGATCAGAGAGGGCATAAACCGCCCACCGGGTTTCCAGTAACCCCCACGGGGATCGAAAACCGCCTTGAGTTCCTCGACCATGAAGGTCACATCTCCTCCTTTTCGAAATACGGCGCTGATGATCCGTGTCAAGGCCACAATCCACTGGTAGTGATCCAGGTTCTTGGAATTGATGAAGATCTCGAATGGACGACGTTGCTCATAGGGGGTACCCTCATTGAGCACAATGTCATTGATCGTGATGTACATCGCGTGATCGGAAATCGGGGTCTTCACCTTGTAGGTTGAACCCAGCAGCAGATCCGGCCGCTCGAGCTTCTCGTGCATCCGGATCACTTCTCCCTTGGGTCGTCTCTCGGGAACGTGTCCCTCATTGGCCTTGGCTGGCGTGTTGACCGTCTCGAGCACGACTCCGGGGCTACGGCCGGCTAAGACTTGGGGAGGCTCTTCCGGTTTTTGCACCGCGTACTGGGTAATTTTCTTTTCAATTTTGATCGTCATGAGCGCTTCACCATCGGCATGAGTTACGTCTGGAGATTCAAAAACGGCCGTAGTAGCCTTCTTTGAGGGCATCATAAAGGTTAGCGGCCGTGTGGATCTCGCCATCGTACTCGATTTCCTCGTCACCCCGAGCCTCAACGACCGTGCCATCCTCAAGCGTGAAACGGTACCGGGTATTTTTGAGATCCTGCTCCTTGACCAAAACACCTTGAAATGCTTCAGGGTTGAACCGAAAGGTCGTGCAGCCCTTGAGTCCCTCTTCGTATGCGTACAGGTAGATATCTTTGAACTGGTCGTAGGGATAGTCAGTCGGCACGTTAGCGGTCTTGGAAATCGAGGAGTCGATCCACTTCTGGGCGGCCGCTTGGATATCGACATGCTCACGCGGTGTAATGTGTTCCGCAGTCACAAAATATCCAGGCAGACTCTCTTCCGGCCGGTCTGCCCCCGGCACAGCATGGGGATTAACCAGGGTCCGGTAAGCCATGAGCTCGAAGGAATTGACCTCGATTTTTTCCTTGCTTTTCTTTCCCTCCCGGATCACGTTCCGGAAGTAGGAATGGGCAAAGGAAGGCTCAATCCCATTTGACGCGTTATTCGCGAGGGCCAGGGAGATAGTTCCCGTGGGCGCAATCGAGGTGTGATGGGTAAACCGGGCTCCGGTCTGGGCCAATGCCGCAACCAAATCCGGTGCCACTTGCGCCACTCGCTGCATATAACGGCTATAGCGGGCATGGAGTTCCCGCCCGGGGATCCGGTCGCCCACTTTCCAGCCATCGGCAGTCATTTCCGGACGTTTTCTTAGCATTTCCTCGGTAACGGCAAACTCCTCCGTCATGATCGGGGCCGGTCCCTTTTCCCGTGCCAGATCCAGTGCCTCTTCCCATCCGGCAATGGCCATCTCGCGCGAAACCTTTTCCGTAAAACGGACGGACTCCGGCGACCCGTAGCGGAGACCCATCATGGTGAGGGTCGAGCCCAATCCCAGATAGCCCATGCCGTGCCTCCGCTTACGCTGTATTTCTTCCTGTTGATGTTCAAGCGGCAATCCATTGATCTCAACCACATCATCCAGCATCCGGGTGAACACCTTGACCACTTCCCGGTACTCCTCCCAGTCAAATCGGGCCGCCGGACTGAATGGGTCCTGTACAAAACGGGTCAGGTTGATCGACCCAAGCAGACAGGAGCCGTACGGGGGCAGGGGTTGCTCGCCACAAGGATTGGTGGCGCGTATGTTCTCGCACCACCAGTTGTTGTTCATCTCATTGACTTTATCGATCAGTACAAAACCCGGCTCCGCAAAATCGTAGGTCGAAGTCATGATGAGATCCCAGAGCCGCCGCGCATGGATTCGCTTGTAAACCTTGCAGGCCACCAAACCGCACTCGTTCCGGACATAGCCGTCAGTTTGGGGCCATTCCTTCCAGACCACCTGCTCCGGATTATTGAGATCAAGACTTCCAGACTCGGCTTCCTTCTTGTCGATCGGAAACACGAGGGGCCATTCCGCATCCCCCTTAACTGCCTCCATAAAGTCGCGGGTGATCAGAAGGGATAGATTGAACTGCCTCAGACGCCCGTCCTCGCGCTTCGCACGGATGAACTCAAGGACATCGGGATGTCCCACATCAAAGGTGCCCATCTGTGCACCTCGCCGCCCACCTGCCGAGGAAATCGTAAAACACATGCGATCATAGATGTCCATGAAGGACAAAGGTCCGGAAGTATAGGCCCCCGCACCCGAAACGTAGGCACCCCGGGGACGCAGGGTCGAGAACTCATAGCCGATCCCGCAGTTGTGGATGACCACGAGGCCACCCTTTCCGGCCAGATAGTTGTTATGGTCCGCTACATGGAAATCATAGAACGTTTCGGGAAGCGGCAAGTCCCGATGGAGCGCACTGACCGGGATCAGGGTGCGGGCCAGCGACACCAAGGCTTCAAGACCAGGAAACCGTCTCTCCCAGCGATCAAGATCCTCGCGGGTGGCGATCCACCCTGCTTCCGACCGGCACGGGACACCGACTGCTTGACGCTCGGCTGGCGACAGGCGAGCGGTCTCTGCCATCAAATAGTCACCGAGGAGTTCCGGCAGACAATAGCGAGGCTCTTCTTCTCGCCTATCCCCACCGACATTGGCCAGCCACCGGAATCGTCCACGAGCAGCCTGTTGCTTGGAATATCCCGACACAACCGCGAGAAATGCTGTGTACCGGATTTCGAAGTCCGCCCTTCCCCCATCACCACCCGCCGGCCGGATCTCGCTTGGCACACCAAACCACGCTGCAAGCGCCTGAAGTTCCCGGGACAGCGGCTGGGGCACGCTCAGCACCAAGCGGCCCTCCTCGGGGCGCCAACCTCCCACTCCATCTCCCAGTCCGGCAAGGAAAGGTAAGAAATACCGCCCGGGATCAAGTCGCACACCCTCTGGAACAGCATGGGTTGGAGACCGGCGGGCAACCGGACTCTCACGGGCAGGCAGTTCCATCCCGGATTCGTCCCAAACCGGCCCGCCAGCGACAGCGGTTCCGGCCAAAAGGAGCACGCCATCCCAACCAAAGATAATCCGGTGCAGCACCTTCTGGATCGAGTGTAAAGGTCTATTCAACCCCAGACCCCAGATCCAGGAACGAGCCCTTGTAGTCCAGCGGGACCCGCCCAGACTCCGGGCCAGATGGATCCCTGCAAGCCAAGCCAACCGAGCCCCTCCCGCATCCGCCGTCCAGTCCAACCGGTGTTGGACCAGTGCTTCGCCAATGCGGATCTCATCTGCACGAACATATTGAAGCCGACCATCCCGGTATACCAGGACCGGGTGCTGGATTGAAGTTTGCAGGTGGATCCCCCCAGCCACAATCTCGAGATTCTCGGTCCGCGGGACCCGCACCCTGAGGTGGGCCAAGATTGGCCGCATCATGAACTGACCGGTTTTCCGGTCATAGCTCAAAATCCGCGCATGCTGCTCCTCGACCGCGCGTTCGACCGTCACAAGACCCTGATCAGTTCGTACCCAAGTCCCGGGAGCCACGCAACCGGCTTTGAGGGTCAAGCCAGCCTCGTGTACCTTCTCCAGAATGTCATCCATGGAATCCCGGATGGTTCCCGAAACCGTGCAGTTGATCGTCGAGGTTGCCGGTTTATGCTCTTTCGCACCGGCATTCGAGACAATCCGTCCCGCGGGGATGGCGCCGTGGCGAAGAGCCCAGAGAAACCGTTCATACCAGAGCTCCTGCTCGTCCTGCTTCTCGACCCAGGAGAGTGCCCGTGCAATGCGCTGGTAGGTGTCGTCCATGGTCGCATCCAGAATGGCTCCTGTCTTGGTTTTGAGCCGGTATTTCTTGTCCCAGATATCCAGGGAGGCTTCCTGCTCGGGAACCGGTGCGGGGCTGGGCGTGGTGGGGTGCGGATGAAAGTTCATTTTGGAGTTCATTGGAAGACGGTCGCTGGTGTGGCAAGACGGAAATCGGTCGCTACACCTTACCACAAGATTTTGTGGTTATCCGGTACTTGGACCACAACAGCTTGTGTCTCGCAATCTTTGACGGATTTTCAGTGCGTTAGGCCCTGCATACGATTCTTGGAGCCCAGCGGGGAACTTCAAATCGGTTAACGAGTCTATCCGGTTGCTGACGGGCCAGACCTAAACCGCTACAATGACCAGTTGTTGCCTTGTAGCGGCGGTTTTTTTGCGGCTGCCCGTCCCGCTGGCAGAGCCCAATAGCCGTCCGTTGTTAACCATGTCAGAAGGGGCCACGTTCCTAGCTGGAGAGGCGCCTTCAGGAAACAGAATCACGAGGAACTGATCCGATGAAACAAATGAAGCGATCCATCTGGTTTGCCGTTGCCTTGGTTGGCACTCTGACAGTTGTCAATGTCGGGCTGACCTTGGCCAACTCCAGCGTGTCATCCCACGCCAAGTCGGTTTTACCGGTATTCCAGGATGGCACCCCGGTGCCCAGCTTGGTCCCCATGATTCGCATGGTCATGCCAACGGTCGTCAACGTCTCCACCAAGGGCGAGATCCCGGTCCATTCCCCGCTCTATGCTCCATTCCTGAATAACCCGTTCTTTCAGCAGTTTTTCGGAATGAGCCCGTTCCAGCAGCAAGGGCCGACGCGTGAACATTTCCGTGCGCTCGGATCGGGCGTCATTATCAATGCGCGTAAGGGGTACATCCTGACCAACGATCACGTCATCCGGCATGCCACAAAGATCGTGGTCACCACCTACAATCATCACCACTATCCAGCCCGTGTCGTCGGCAAGGATCGGGAGACAGATTTGGCTGTGCTCCAGATCCATGCCCATGGCCTCCATCAAATTGCATTCGGAGACTCGGCCAAGCTGTCCGTGGGAGACTTCGTCGTAGCCATCGGCAACCCATTTGGATTGGGACATACCGCCACGTTCGGCATTGTGAGCGGCCTCGGGCGGACAGATGTTGAACAAAACCACGTCGGGACGTTCATCCAAACTGATGCTGCGATCAACCCGGGGAACTCAGGTGGCGCGCTAGTCAATCTCCGGGGGCAGCTGGTCGGTATCAACACCGCCATTCTGACGACCGGTAACGATGGCGGAAATATTGGCATCGGCTTCGCGATCCCCGTCAACCTCGCACGAGCTGTGGCCCACCAGATTATCCGCTACGGTCGCGTGGAACGGGGTGTACTGGGCGTTCTGGTCCAGGATGTGACTCCCCGCCTCAGACGTGCCTTCGGTCTTGCCCCCGGACAGCGCGGTGCCCTGATTGCTCAAGTGGAACCCAACTCGGGCGCTGCCCGTGCCGGTCTCCGAGCTGGCGATATCATTACCAACGTCAATGGCCAACCGATTCACGATGTCAGCGCTTTGCGCGGCATCATCGGGGTTTTGCGAGTCGGTACTCACGTCCGTGTCGGCTTTCTCCGGAATGGACACGCCATGACGACGACTGCCATCATTGGACCCAACCACAGCCACAAGGAAAAGCGAACCTTCCGGTTTGCCAAGAAAAACATCGGAGCGCAGCTGTCGGATCTCAATCCGGGTTCGCCGCTCTATGGAAAAGTGAAAGGCGTCATGGTCATCGCCGTAGCCCCCAGGAGCCCTGCTGCAAAGGCAGGCTTGGAACCGGGTGACGTCATTGTGGCCGTCGACCAGCATCCAGTCCACAATCTGGCCGAGTTCAAGCAAGCGCTGGATACCTATCACGGGATTTTGTTGCTCACGGTGCAACGTGGCTCGAGCACGTTTTTCACAACCCTTCGCTAAATCGACCTCATGGGGGGGCGCAAAGCCCCCCTTGGGATTCAACCAAATCCGGAAATACGGCATTTAGTACCGACTAATCACTGCCCTAGGCTTCTGGAACCCCGTAGACTGGAAGCGTTCGCCACCAACCTCAACGGGTGTTTCCATGCCTCCAAACAGGATCAAGGATGTGCAAACGCTTTATCTTGGATTGATCCAAGACATCAATCGTTATCTACTTCACGGTCTGGCCGAGTGCTGGCTTCTGTCGCCCGACACCACCCAAGCCCTTTTCCCCAAGACCGCCCAAAGTCATATCATCGAGCTTCTTTCCCTGACGGCCTCAGAACGGGAACAGCGCCTCAGGGACCAAGACCCGGAGGTCCCTCTATGGCAACTGCGTCCGGAACGCACCCTCTGGCAGGCACTGGATCGTTGCAAAACCGATGAGCACCGCAATCGGGAAATCTTGGCCCGAGCACAAACGGCAACCAGCCCATGGAGCCGGGAAAGCCCGGATGAGAGTTCCTAGCTTCTCGTTCACAATTCGGTCTAGGCTGGGTTGGGATCTTGCAGAATTCAATCCATACTGAGCATGGGCCGAACCACCGTCTGGTCACGAGGGTAAAATAGTCCTAATTCTTGATTTTCGATTTTGATTTCCGGCGAATCGTACCTCAGGTGTTATACTCCCGCTCCCCCTCATGGAATGGAATAGATCGGATCAAAGGTGGAGTACTTGGGGTTCGGGGGCATTTCGAACCGTGAGCGCAATTCTTATTTTCACCACTGTCGCAGACTCTACGGAGGCCGACTCTCTGGCCAGAACCCTGGTCGAGTCCCGGCTGTCTGCCTGTGTGAACCGGATTGGGCCTGTGCAATCCACATATCGCTGGGGCGAAGCAATCGAAATCTCAATGGAGTATCTCCTGATTGTCAAAACCAAGGCGGAATGCTATCCGGCCATCGAGCAACTCATCCGCAAGCACCATACTTATGCCGTCCCAGAGATCGTTTCTGTAGCTTTGGACAATCTGGAACCGAACTATCGGCATTGGCTCGAGTCCGCGGTCGCCTCTGCGGTGGCTTCCTCGTGACACTGTGTTCCCGTCAAATCCTCTGGATCGTGATACCAGCGGTCCTCATTGCCACTACCAGCTTCTTTCTGCTTGAGTCCCTGCCACAACAGCTCCCGCCTGCTGACCTTGGGGGCATTGCACTCAAGAGCCTGAACCGGAAGAATGCCTTTTTCCCTGAGCATCCTTCACCGCCGGAAACCTTGGTCAACTTCTGGGCGCCTTGGTGCGCACCTTGCCGCAAAGAGATTCCCCTCCTCAATCGCCTGGCTCGGACCTCCCGCGAAGTTCATGATCATCATCTCGCGATTGTCGGCATCGCATTCGATGCCAGAGGCCCTGTCAACCGTTTTCTGGACCGGGAGAAATTGGCCTATCCCGTCTTTGTCGTGCCCCAGGATGAGGAAGCTTTCGTGGCCCGTTTCCACATCAGCTTGGTTGGTCTGCCCATCACCCTCCTCTTAAACCGGCAGAACGAGGTCATTGCAAGGCACCTCGGTCAACTCGACCCGCTCAGTCTGGCCTCCCTCCTAGCCAACCCAGCCAACTGACTGACTCGCAAGAATCCAAGGCTGAAGATCACAGCCCATTCAGCACTTTCAGCTTTCAAGACCCATCTCATGTCATGGACAAAAAGATCGAAATCAGGCAAAATGCAGTGATATGAGTATTCTTGGCAACGAAAAATCATTATCTTCGCGAAACATGTGGTCGTCCGTCCGGCTTGGCCCAGTGTGAGGACATGAGTGACAGCGCTGATCGCAATCATTAACGGCCCAATCTAAATCTTTTGGGTACCCGAGAACCCGAACTGTACGGCACGGAGTCACTCGAGTCGATCATCGGCCGGTTGACCCGACGAATCCACGAGGCAGGATATCGATCCTCCCATTTCCAGAGCAACTCCGAGGGTGCAATTATTGACCATATCCATGCGCTCGGGCTTGAGAAAAAAGGCATCGCCCTCTTCAACCCAGGCGCCTACACACACACCAGCCTGGCTTTGCGAGATGCCGTGCTGGCCGTTCGGCTCCCCTTTATCGAAGTTCACCTGAGCAACCCTGCGCGACGTGAAAGCGTTCGGACACATTCCCATTTCACGGACCTGGCAATCGGTCTCGTCAGCGGTTTCGGTCCATTGAGCTATGACCTCGCACTTGAGGCAGCACTCCAGTTTCTTCATCAACCGACTTCATTTCCTCGGGAGGCGCCACATGGACATACGTAAGGTCAAGAAACTAATCGAACTGCTCGAAACTTCCGGGATCAGTGAGATCGAAATCACAGAAGGAGAGGAACGGGTCCGCATCAGTCGTCTTACGACTCCACAACCTGTGGCAACCGTCTCCACGGGTGCAAACATGGTGACTCCACCACCCACCTCGCCCGCCGCAACTTCGGAGCCGTCCTCAACCCCGTCGGGTTCTGGCCATACGATCCAAGCTCCCATGGTGGGCGTTTTCTACCGATCGGCTGCACCGGACAAACCGCCTTTCGTCGAGGTCGGCCAAAACGTCAAGGCTGGCGACACGCTATGCATCATCGAGGCGATGAAGATGATGAACCAGATTCAAAGCGACAAGGGAGGTGTTATCAAGGCCATTTTGGCCGAGAATGCAACCCCTGTCGAATATGATCAACCGCTTTTCATCATCGACTAAATCGGATTATTTCCCATGCTAGAAAAGGTGATGATCGCTAACCGCGGTGAAATTGCGCTGCGTATTTTGAGAGCTTGTCAGGAACTGGGGATCAAAACGGTGGCGGCCCACTCCACCGTCGACCAGGATCTGAAACACGTCCGGCTAGCCGACCAACGCTTATGCATCGGGCCAGCGCCATCGTCAAAAAGCTACCTCAATATCCCGGCACTCATTAGCGCCGCCGAGGCGCTCGATGTCCAAGCCATTCATCCTGGGTACGGCTTTCTCTCGGAAAATGCCGATTTTGCTGAAGCAGTCGAATCCTGCGGTTTCATTTTTATTGGGCCCAAGCCCGAAACCATCCGCCTCATGGGTGATAAGGTTTCGGCAATTCAGTGCATGAAGGCCTCGGGCATTCCGACGATCCCGGGATCAGATGGACCCTTGAACTCGGATTCCACGGAGATCCATCGGATCGCCCGGAACATTGGCTATCCCGTCATGATCAAGGCAGCAGGCGGAGGCGGGGGACGCGGCATGCGGGTCGTGCACAGCGATGCTGCCCTGGTTCATGCAATCGACTTGACCCGTGCGGAAGCTCAGGCCGCCTTTGGCAATCCCAACGTCTATCTTGAGCGTTACTTGTCGGCTCCGCGTCACATCGAGGTCCAAGTTCTCGCGGATGGTCAAGGCAATGCGATTCACCTCGGTGAGCGTGACTGCTCCATGCAACGCCGCCATCAAAAAATCATTGAGGAGGCTCCTGCCCTGGGAATCTCGGACCGACAGCGCCGCCAATTGGGTGAGCGATGCGTACAGGCCTGCCAGAAATTTGGTTACCGAGGGGCTGGCACTTTCGAGTTTCTTTACGAAAACGGAGAGTTTCATTTTATCGAGATGAACACGCGGATCCAGGTCGAACACCCGATCACCGAGGCCATTACTGGAGTGGATCTGGTCAAGGAGATGATCCGGATCTCCTCTGGCGAACCCCTCCGGATCCGACAGCGGGATATCACCTTCCGTGGGCATGCCATTGAGTGCCGGATTAACGCCGAGACCCCAACCAACTTCATGCCTTCCCCAGGCCTAGTCACCCGGTGGGTCCCCCCCGGAGGACCTGGCATCCGGGTGGACTCTCACCTGTATTCCGGATATCGGGTTCCGCCCTATTACGATTCCCTGATCGCAAAAATCATTGCCTATGGGGAGACACGGGATGAGTCCCTTTCACGCATGCAGGCTGCACTCCTGGAAACCGTCGTGGAGGGTATCGCCACCAACATCCCCCTCCATCTCGAACTGCTGCACGATGAGGGAGTGAAACAAGGAGGACTCGACATCCATTTCCTGACCAAGAAACTGGAAAACCGCATGACGACAAAATGAGATCCGTGGCTTCCGCCTATCACCCGCCTGCAACCCCTTGCCCCGGTCAAACCGGATGCTATTCGAAAGGTCAAGGCTCCATGCAGGCCCGCCGGTCTCTGAGATGCTGACCCGCTGTGACCGGTGCGGGACGTGGTTCCGTGTACGCAAGGAGCAGCTGGCAGTTGCGGAGGGTTGGGTTCGCTGTGGCCATTGTGGCCAGACTTTTTTGGCCGAATCCTCTCTCTTGGAAGAACCCGGACTCAAGAAGGACATCCAGCCCCTGACACCGTCCGGGCTCGCATCTCCGAACCCAGTCCAAACCAGTCACCCACTCGAGGTCAAATCCCACCCGGAACCGGAACCCATCCTCGACCTGCATCCAGCCGCATGGGAAGAAGACCGCCCACTCCAAACACTAGCTCCCGAATCTGAACCCGATGCCGCTGCATCGCACCTCGAATCGCTGAGGGACGAACCAACCTCAGCCCCACCCGACGGCGACATCCCCCCACTTCACACAGAAATCGGGAGTCCTGTCCTACCGATCCATGCAAACCCCACCGAATCCGGTTTCGGTGCAAAGAGGACGGAGACTGGGGCTGAACCCGTCATTTCACCGTCCAGTCCACCGACAAATTCCCTTTCTGGTCGTAGAAGCACCGCTTTCTGGACCATCGGCTGTGTCCTGGCCGCGGGACTAATCGTCTTTGAGGCCATGGCGATCAGTCATCATGGGCAAACGCCTGATATCGCTTCGCGGAGCCCCACCCTCGAATCGCCTTCCACAGGAAAGGCTCCTCTCTCTCCGGCACTGGTCCATATCCTGTCGGCTGAGGTCAGGCAAACGCGACAGGCTCCTGGTGGCCTTGCGATCGAAGGGACCCTGTTCAATGCATCGACTCACGGGCTGGCTTTCCCGGAACTGCTCGTCCGCTTCACCGATCTTGAGGGCCGGATCGTGAAGGAAGGCCTTTTCCCTCCCACGGATTACCTTCCGGTCCCGCCTCACGACCCGGTGATCCCCGCACATGGCGCAGTGGCGTTCAGGCTTCTCGTGATTGATCCGGGACCGCAAGCCGTTGGGTTCAGTCTGAGATCCTGCCTGTCCCGCCGTGGAGATGCCACCTTTTGTGGGAGTCCATAGGGGAAACAGCACACCCGGCCCAGCTTTACGACTGGAGTCAATAAATTACGACGGCCTATGCGATCCGATATGAAGTTCCAAGAAAATAGATAACATCATACTGTCTGCTTCGGGGATCCGGCTTCCACCCAATTTCATTTTTGTCAAGTGGCCGAAGACGCAGATACGGGGGTAATATGACCTCCCGCAGTACAGTCCCAAGCAGTGCCATGAACCCGAATGACAAAAAACGAACAACATCCTCATTAGCTGTACCGTTTCACAATGGCGAGGAGCTACCATCCAGCCAGTCTTTGAGACACTTCGCCGCGCAGGCTTTTCGACGATATCTCAAAGAGTTGAACGGAAACAAGCCCCGCAATCTCTACAATTTTGTCCTGAGAGAGATCGAGCAACCTCTGATCCAGGTCGCCCTCGAACATACACAGGGTAACCAGACGGAAGCGGCGAGGCTGCTTGGAGTCAGCCGGGTGACACTCCGCAAAAAATTACGGGCGCACGGCCTACCCCAGACCTCCAGACCTGCATGAGCCTCACCCTACGTAAACTGGCAACCCAATGAAGGCTTGGGGCGGAGGCTTATGAGTGCGTGGGCGCTTTTCAGTCTCTACGACCGGTCTGGGGCATCAGATTTTGCAGAACAGCTGGTCAAGGCCGGCATTTCATTGCTAGCAACCGGTGGAACTGCTCAATATCTGAAGAGCCGGGGGATTGCGGTCCAGTCGGTTGCTGCACAGTATGGATCCCCCGAACTGTTAGGCGGACGGGTAAAAACCCTGCACCCCGAACTCCATGCCGGAATTTTGGCCCGTTCGGGAGATCTTGCGGAACTCCGCAACCGGGGCACCCAGGCGATTGACTACGTGATTGTGAGCCTGTATCCCTTCATGGAAACTTGGGCACGTCGCCAGACGGATGAGGACTTGATCGAGCAGATCGACATCGGAGGAGTCGCGTTGATCCGGGCTGCAGCCAAGAATCACGAACGGGTCACCGTCATCGTAGACCCTGCGGATTACGGCTGGATCAGTCAACGCGTCCAGAATGCAGGCATCTTGAGCCGGACAGAACGGCGTGAGCTCGCAGCCAAAGCATTCCGTCTGACTGCAAGCTACGATGGACTGATTGCCCGATGGCTCACCCCACTCCTCCCCGAACCGGGGACACGATGGCCGGAACATTTTCCGATCTCGCTTGAACATGCCTTTGACCTCCGATACGGGGATAATCCACACCAACGAGCTGCTTTTTATCGCGACCCCATGCAGAGCCTTCCTTGGACCTTGGTCTCCGGCGACGCCAAACCACTTTCCTACAACAACCTTCTGGATATTGAAGCTGCCATATCCTGTATTGATCACGTGCCAGAGGTCGCTTGTGCTATCGTCAAGCACGCGAGCCCTTGTGCGATGGCTTGTACCTCGGACCCACTCGAAGCCTATCAAAAAGCCTATGAAGCTGATCCCGTCTCCGCGTTTGGCGGAATCATCGTCTTCAACCGATGGGTCGGTGCCGACTTGTTGGCCGCAGTTTTTCAACGACAGTTTGTCGAAATCCTGGTGGCTCCCGGTTTCACGCCGGAAGGATTGGCGTTGCTTCACAAACGACCCAAGGTTCGTGCCATCCAGCTCCAGGAAAGGGCCCGAGGAGACTCTCCCCCATCCGGAACACTCCGGTCCGTCGCTGGAGGATATGTAGTTGAGGAAGCCGACCAGATCCTCCTCGACGAGGTCCGGTTACAATGCGTCACCCGTCGCCAGCCCAGCAAAAGCGAATGGGCAGACCTCCGACTTGCTTGGCATGTCGCACGGACAGTCCCTTCCAACGCCATCGTTCTCGTCCGGCAAGGCCGGACAGTAGGTATCGGCGGCGGACAACCGAACCGACCTGACAGTCTCCTGATCGCCAAGGAAAAAGCCGACCGAGCCGGCTTTTCCTTGGAATCCGCAGTCTTGGCCTCGGATGGATTTCTACCGTTCCCAGATGTGGTCGAGACAGCCGGTGCCCTCGGTATCTCCGCTATCATCCAGCCAGGAGGCTCCCTCAAGGATCAGGATGTGACTGCAGCGGCGGATAACCGGAACATGGCCATGCTGCTGACCAACCTGCGTCATTTCCGTCACTGACCTTGTCGCTGGAGAAACATGAACCATCAAGGACCTGGTGCGCGAATTCTTGTCGTCGGACAAGGCGCACGAGAACATGCCCTTGCCTGGGCGCTGTCCCGTTCACCAGAAACCCGGGCATTGTGGGTGGCTCCAGGTAATGCCGGAACCGGCCAAGAACCCAAAACGCGAAATATTTCAATCGAAGCTCACGAAGTGGATGCCTTGGCCACTTTTGCCCGCCAGGAAAACATGGACCTCGTCGTCGTCGGCCCAGAAGCTCCGCTTGTACTCGGACTGGCCGATCGTCTGGCGGTTCAGGGCATAGCTGTCATTGGTCCACGACAGGATGCCGCCCGACTGGAGGGATCCAAGATCACCTGTAAGCGATTCTGCCAACAGCATGGTATTCCGACGGCACCAGCCCGTGTCCACGAAAAGCCAGAGGATGCCCTCCGAGACGTTGCGACCTGTCCCCTACCGGTTGTGATCAAGGCCTCTGGACTATGTGGTGGGAAAGGGGTCGTGATTGCAACCTCGCGGGAAGAGGCGGAGACAGCGGTCCAGAAGCTCTCACAGCTGCCCGGTGGACAGGAGGGCCTGCTCGTTGAAGAATGTCTGGAGGGCTGGGAAACGAGTTATATCGTGCTGGCCCAAGAGACGAGCTATCTGCCTTGCCCTTCCACCCAGGACCACAAAAGGCTTAAGGACGGCAATCGTGGCCCCAATACGGGGGGCATGGGCGCTTTCTCGCCTGCCAACCGTGTCACACCCGAAGTGGAAGCTCGCATTTGTCGCGAGATCATCGAGCCGACACTCCAGGCACTCGCACAATCCGGACATCCCTACCAAGGGTTCCTCTACGCTGGAATCATGGTCGACAAGAGCGGGAAACCGAACCTCCTGGAATTCAACTGCCGTCTCGGAGATCCAGAAGCCCAGGTTATTCTGTTCCGTCTCGTGGATGACCTTCATGCGATTTTTGAAGCCACCGTGCAGAAACGTTTGGACAAGATCCGCTGGACTTCCCGGCCAGAAGTCGCACTCACCACGGTAATTGCCTCATCCGGGTATCCAGAAGCACCTTCCAGTGAGGGCGAGCCAATCGACGGCCTCGAGGTGCCGGAAGTAGACACTGATCTCAAGATCTTCCACGGCGGAACGGGACGGAGAAACGGGCAGGTCGTGTGTAGTGGAGGTCGGGTGCTCTCCGTCACCGGGCGTGGCAGCAGCCTAGCCCAGGCCCGTGCCCGGGTTTATGACCGGATCAAGAATCTGCATTTTGCCGGCATGCAGTATCGAAAAGACATTGGCTCATGATCCTGTCCACAAACTGTCGCATTGAGCTTTGCCCACCGGGTATCCATGGAGAACAGATCCATGCGGTACTGAACGAGTTGCGTGAAGCACTGGACCTGTCCACCTTCGAGCACCGCTGGCGGTACCAGCACCAATACTATGGGTATGAGGTGGTTGTCGCGTGGCTGGACGAGGAAGCAGCCGGTGTCATGGGGATGCGTCCGGTCGAAACCTTTTCACGCGGGGCCTTCCTCCACATTGATGACTTGGTGGTCCGTCATGATTGGCGTCGTCGGGGGATCGGACGGGCACTGCTCCACTGGGGGGAAACCTGGGCGACCGCACATGGTCTGGATACCGTCTTTCTGGACAGTCGTATTGAGGCTCTTTCCTTCTATCAGCAGCTCGGCTACAACCCGCACGGGTCGGTTCTGGTCCGGAAGATTCTTAACACCCCGTCTACCTGAGTGCTTTCAGCGCTTCATGGAATCGAAGAATTCGCTGTTGACCTTCGTTTCTTTGAGTTTCGAGAGCAGGAATTCAATGGCTGCCAGTTCATCCATGGGATGCAAAAGCTGGCGCAAAATCCACAGTTTCTGCAGCTCATCAGGGGTGACCAGCAGTTCTTCACGACGGGTTCCCGAACGGTTGATGTTGATGGCCGGGAAAATTCGCTTTTCGTAGATCCGGCGATCCAAGTGGATTTCCGAGTTTCCGGTCCCCTTAAATTCCTCATAGATCACATCATCCATCCGCGAACCCGTATCAATCAGTGCCGTGGCGACAATGGTCAGACTGCCACCTTCCTCAATGTTCCGGGCCGAACCGAAAATCCGCTTGGGCCGCTGTAATGCACTTGCATCAACGCCTCCGGTCAGAACCTTCCCGGATGCCGGAGCCACGGTATTGTAGGCTCTAGCCAAACGGGTAATTGAATCCAGGAGGATGACGACGTCACGTTTATGCTCCACCAGGCGCTTGGCCTTCTCGATCACCATCTCTGCTGCCTGGACATGTCGCGATGCCGGCTCATCGAAGGTACTGGAGACGACTTCCCCTCGGACCGAGCGACTCATTTCCGTCACTTCCTCGGGTCGCTCATCAATAAGCAGGACGATGAGGTAGACCTCCGGGTGATTCGCCGTGATGGACTGCGCGATGTTTTGAAGCATCATCGTTTTCCCAGCCTTGGGAGGAGACACGATGAGGCTGCGCTGACCCTTGCCGATAGGCGCCACCATATCGATGATGCGTGCCGTCAGATCCTCTGTGCTCCCTGTTCCGCGTTCCATTTTGAAACGGGTTCTGGGGAACAGCGGAGTCAGATTCTCGAACAGGATCTTGTTCTGAGCATTGGACGGGTGGTCATAGTTAATGCGATCCACCCGAAGAAGCGCGAAATAGCGTTCTCCCTCCTTGGGGGGTCGTACATGCCCAAGGACCGTATCGCCGGTCCGGAGGTTAAAGCGCCGGACTTGGCTCGGGGATATGTAAACATCATCCGGCCCTGCAAGGTAGGAGCTGTCCGCCGAGCGCAGAAACCCATAACCATCCTGCATGATCTCGAGAACACCCTCAGCAACAATGATCTCACCACCACGAGCCTTGGCTTTGAGAATAGAGAAAATGACTTCTTGTTTGCGGGCTCTGGCCGCTCCCTCGATGGACAGGGACTCAGCAAGCTGGATCAGCTCCGTCGGGGACATCTTCTTGAGGGCATTGAGATCGATCGTTGGACGATTCTCATCAAATGCCACGTTTTCTTCCGGAACGTCCTCTTCTGGTCCATTGGGCAGGCCACCCATCGGCTCATTGGGGAGCATGCGCGGACCGCCGCGCCGTCTGGGGTACCTCACAGGTTGGTATCCAAGAAATTGGTCAGCTGGGTGCGACTCAGGGCACCTACCTTCTGTGCTTGCACATTGCCTCCTTTGAACAAAATCAAGGTCGGGATTCCACGAACCCCGTAGTGAGCGGGTGTCTTTGGGTTCTCATCCACGTTGAGCTTCATGATCCGGATTCGGCCAGCGTATTGACCGGCGATTTCCTCGAGAAGCGGGGCAATCATCCTACAGGGCCCACACCACTCGGCCCAGAAATCGACCAGAACCGGCGGGTCTGACCGCAGTACATCCGCGTCAAACGTCGAATCGCTGGTATGGGCGATCAACTCACTCATGAGCGGGCTCCGAATGAAAATGGTGAATGGGAATCTTCAATACCGTGATGTTGTGAGGGACTTGCTCTCACTGTAGGACACTGGACCTGAACTCCTTCAGGGACCATTTAAGGAGAAACTGGCGTACCGTACGCCTTCATTCTACGCGGCCCAACCAATCAAAATTGGGAAGTCAGGGGCAAAAGGAACCTTGCGAACCCGAAGACGTTGTGGAATACAAGGAAACCGGATCAAACTGGCCGTTTCTGTCCCCTGTCCGGTTTTCACATCCAGTTCTAGGCTTAAAGTATCACAGAGACCGGGTCGGTTGCAAGCACCCCCTCACTCTCCAAGACCTGGGTTTTGCCTCCCAAGGTTCCCGTTTCAGCGGGTCATAGCATCGTATAATCTTACCCCAACTTACCCCAACAAATCGTCGCCAGTACCTGCCATATCATGATTTATCTCCCTTCGATGGCAGGCAACAGGGAAAGCTGGGAGTGGGATATGCCCCAGCTCGGAAACGCCGTACGACGGCAACCCATCTGGACCGTCACAGTTAGAGGATCCCCACGGATCCAAAGGTCTCCGTCAATGACCGAACCCATTCTCACAAACACATCCGCTGCTCTTGAAATCACTGGTCTTCAGAAAACCTACAAAAACGGCAGCATGGCCTTGCGAGGCATCGACCTGCGAGTTTGGCCTGGTGAGTTTTTTGCCCTGCTCGGCCCGAACGGTGCCGGGAAGACGACAACGATCGGGATCCTCACTTCTCTCGTCAACAAAACCGCGGGCAGCATCCGGATTTTCGGCATTGATCACGAAAAGAAAACTGCCGACGCCCGCGCACTCATGGGTGTTGTGCCCCAAGAGGTCAATTTCAATCTTTTTGAGAAGGTTGGAGACATCATTCTCAACCAAGCGGGATATTACGGGATTGCCCGCACCGAGGCCCAACCGCGCTGTCAGATGCTGGTTGAAGCACTTCACCTCACTCCTTACCAGCATCAGATGGCTCGGACTCTTTCGGGTGGCTTCAAAAGGCGGCTCATGATTGCCCGTGCCTTGATTCATAATCCCCGTCTGCTCATTCTCGATGAACCGACAGCGGGGGTCGACGTTGAAATGCGCCATGAGACCTGGCAGTTTCTTCGTGAGCTCAACGCATCCGGCACTACGATCATCCTGACCACACACTACCTCGAAGAGGCAGAACTGCTCTGTAACCGGCTGGCTATCATCCACCACGGAGAAATTGTGGCCCAAGGAAACAAAAAGTCCCTTCTCGAGATGATGTCGCATCAGACCTATCTCCTCGACCTCACAACGCCAATCACGATCCTGCCGGATCTGGGACTGCCTCGTGTTCGCCTGGTTGATCCTGAACAAGTTGAAGTAGCCATTGCACAAAACGAAGATCTCAACCAGGTCTTTCGAGCCTTGGATGCCCACGGAATCCGGGTGCAAAGCCTGCGGAACAAGTCCAACCGCCTTGAAGAATTATTTTTGGCTTTGACAGGGAGAACGCCATGAACCGGATGCGCCGAAACTGGATCGGACTGTCCACTTTGGTGAACAAGGAAATTGTGAGGATAGTTCGGATCTGGACCCAAACCCTGATCCCTCCTGTAATTACCATGTCACTTTATTTCGTCATTTTCGGGAATGTCATCGGATCCCGGGTCGGCAAGATATCAGGGTTTAGTTACATGGCCTACATTGCACCCGGCCTGATCATGATGTCCATCATCACGAACTCCTATTCAAACGTGGTTTCCTCTTTTTTCGGGGCCAAGTTTGCTCGTCATGTAGAGGAAATCCTGGTCAGTCCTCTCCCCCTGAGCCTCCTGCTTCTCGGCTACATGGCGGGGGGTATGGTCCGTGGACTTCTCAATGGGGCACTCGTCACCCTTGTGGCTCTTTTTTTCACACATCTTGAGCCTGCTGAACCTTGGGTTGTCATCTCGGTTGCCATCTTGACCTCAGCGATTTTCTCACTCGCGGGTTTCACCAATGCAATTTTTGCCAAGAAGTTTGATGATATTTCCATCGTTCCCACCTTCGTGCTGACGCCCTTGACCTACCTAGGTGGAGTGTTTTATTCCATCGCTCTGCTTCCTCCTTTCTGGAGAGACCTCAGCCGAATCAACCCGATTGTTTACATGGTCAGCGCATTCCGGACCGGGATTCTGGGGATCAAGACCATGCCCCTCACAACTGCCTACAGCTTCATGATCCTTTTTCTTCTGCTCTTGTTCGGGGCAAACTGGTGGCTTCTGAAACGCGGAACCGGAATCCGTAACTAGGGTTTGGGCCGGCAGGGGTACCCTTGGCGGTGGGTGCAAGAAGTGGACACGTCGGGCAGAGAAGTGAACCGGGTTGTCATGAGGGATAGCCACGGACCCAGACGCATCCGTACCGCATCGGCCCATCATTGCCCCAGTAGGCCGCAGAAATCCTCGACATCCCATGGGGCCGGGAGGAGGTCAACCAGGATTACCCTTTCTGGCATAGGATATCCGGATGAACCAAGTTGTCCTCTACCCAGGTACGTTTGACCCGCTCACCAACGGACATGCCGACCTAATCCGGCGTGCAGCGGCCGTTTTTGACCGGGTCATCGTCGCGGTCGCAGGGGATACGTTCAAGGCTCCACTGTTCCCGCTTTCAGAACGCGTGGATCTCGCCCGACGAATTTTTTCTGAGATGCGAAACGTCGAAGTAGTCGGTTTCCAGGGACTTACCGTCAGCTTCGCCCGGGAGAGAGATATCCACCTGATTCTCCGTGGGCTAAGGGCGGTTTCAGACTTCGAATTCGAATTCCAGCTTGCAACCATGAATCGCCGGCTGGATCCCGGGCTGGAAACTGTTTTTCTCACTCCGGATGAACAGTATTCCTTTATCTCATCCAGCCTGGTCCGTGAAATTGCGCGTCTCGGAGGAGATGTCTCCCAGTTTGTTCACCCCATCGTGGCCCAAGCGCTGGCCGATCGTCATCAGTCCCCGAATGAGAGCCGGTCCGGTTGTCCCAATCCCAGCCCGGATTCCCGGATCAGGCCGAAGACCACTTGACCCGAGCGCGATGTGCGCCAAAAGTCCCAGCCCTTAGGAATCCTGAACGGGCAGCCGCCCACTTGTCTTCCCCATTCCAGAAAAATCTGGGCACCCGGATTGAGCCAATCTCCGCTGATAAGTGTTTCAAGCAGCTGGTCGCGGCGTGTTTCCTGAAAAGGCGGATCGAGAAAAACAACATCGAAATGGGCAGCGGGACGCCGAAGGAACTCAAAAGCATCAGCTTGGCTGACTGTGGCTTCCCGCATACCAAACGTAGCCCTCTGCCGTTCCAGATAAGCAGCCACTTGGGCCTCCCGTTCCACAAAATGCACCGAGCGGGCCCCACGTGACCAGGCCTCGAACCCCAACGCACCACTACCCGCAAACAGGTCCAGGCAAGAGGTCCCCACAATCTGCGGAAGCAACCAGTTGAAAAGCGTTTCCCGGACAGCGCCGGGCGTGGGACGAATTGGGGGCTGTACCCTAGGGAACCGCAGTGGGCGGTGGCGCAACCGGCCCCCGATCACTCGAACCCGAAAACTAGGGGTCACGGAAATCGCTCAACTTGCACAAATCCCTTTATCATCGTAAGCTAAATCTAGGCAAAAAACCGGTTCGGGAAGGAAGTCGTCCGATGAAACCGAAAACTTCTTGGCAGTGGATTCAAACCGCGCTCCTCGTGGCAAGCCTGTCCGCGCTGACGGGCTGTGGTGTCGGGACCCCAAGCACCACTTCGGCCCCAAACCCCAACGCTGGCTTTACCGCGCGGTTTTACCCAGCGGGCGGCATTGGACCGTTCCCAACCGACCTCGATTTTCTCAACTCCACCACCGGAACCTTGAATATTCCGGTGACCGATCCCGGAAATTTCGAGGATCCCTACGTTGACATGAATACCATGGCTGGGTTTTCGACCACGGCCCCCATCAATGCCTATTTCAGCCAGCCCGTCAATGCGGCTAGCCTGCCGGGCCATGTCTACCTGTTTCAGGTCCAAACCGACCCTCAAGAAGGTTATGCGGTCACCGGTTTCGTGAAACCCCTGACTTTGGGAACCGACTACACCGCCACGGTCTCTCCCCAAGATCCGGATGTGATTGACATCACGCCGATCTTGCCGCTCGCCCCATCCAGTTCATACCTTCTGGTGCTCACAAAGGGTATCCAAGACACGGACGGTGCTCCGGTAAGCGCTGATACCGACTATGCAGCCATTGAGCAGCACATTACCCAAAACACCCCACTGACAAACCCAACCTTGGAAGCCATTTCCCCCATCATTGGTTCTCAGATTGACGTGGCCTCTGCAGTCGCCGGCATCCCTCCATCCAGCATCGTCCTGACATGGACGGTATCCACCCAGTCGATCACCCCGGTGCTGGACTACATCGAACAGCATGCCCAGCCGACTCAGGTCACCGATCTCAAGTTGATGGGAACAACCGCCGACTTCATTCCCGGAAGTCCGGGTTATGCCAATGTTTACCAAGGCCTCCTCACCATTCCCTATTACTTGGGTGCCCCCACGGCGGCAGATCCAGCCGCACCCTTGACCGACTTCTGGCATGGAGTGGGTGGTTCCTATCTCACCCGTTACAACCCCGCCCCGGTTCCGACCACAACTCTGGAGATTCCGATTCTGGTGACGGTTCCAAACTCGAACTCGCCGAACTACAGCTATCCCTCAACCGGTTTTCCTGTCGCTATTTTCCAACACGGAATCGGGCAAAACCGGACCAATGATCTTGCGGTGGCCGATGCCTTTGCGGATGCCGATTTCGCAACCGTCGCCATTGACCTCCCACTCCATGGAATTACCGACCCGCAAAATCCCTTCTATATGGGTTCCTATGAAAGAACCTTCAATCTGCCGGTCGGGCTGGGGACTCCGGAGGTTCAACCAGGAACGATTGCTCCTTCAGGGACCTACTTCATCAATCTGAGCCAACTTCTCGTCAGTCGTGACAACTTGCGGGAGGCTGTAGCCGACCTCATCACGCTGACAAAAACACTACCCGATATCCTGATCCCTAGCACAGGGCAGAAACTTGATTCCTCCGAACTCTTTTTTGTTGGCCATTCGCTGGGGGCGATTGTCGGAACGGTCTATCTGGGTGTCGATCCCCAACCCTATGCAGCCACCCTAGGGATGCCCGGTGCGGAAGTCCCCTATCTCCTGAACAATTCGGCAACCTTCGGTCCAATCATCCAAAGTGGACTCGCACAGGCGGGTATTCAGCCCAATACCCAGCTCTACGATGATTTCTTGCGGAATGCCCAGACCGTCGTCGACTCCGGCGATCCAGCGAACTGGGGTGCGCAGGCCGCACGCCTGCATCCCATTGACATGATCGAAGTCATCGGGGATTCCCAGACCGGGTCCCTCCCCGACCAAGTGGTACCGAACTCGGCGACCAATCTCCTGGCCAAGATCATGGGGCTGACACAGTATGGCACTCCGAATGATGGTTCGCTCTCGGTCAATATCGTAGCGACGGGAGTGCGGGGAATCGTCAAGTTCCTGACTGGAGCGCATGGATCCTTGATCGATCCTTCACCCAGTCTGGCTGCTTTCGAAGAGATGCAAAGCGAGATGGTCGTCTTTGCCGCAGGGTATCCCTCCTTGCACCTGCCCGGAGGTGGCGAAACCTTGCTCGTCCAAAACACGGCGATCGTACAGAACCCGCAGTAAGCTTCCGCCCAGGATGGGCAGCTCTCTCCCGGATCTGGTGTATCCGGGGGACTGCTGTTCGTGATAGGACGCGGCCACTACGCAGGGTGCTTTCCAACGGAGACGGTGCTCCACTGTTCCTTACCCGGTGAATGCAACCCCATGAGTGTGGAAGGCGGCACCGTTCATTCAATCGAGTTCAGGCGCGTCACGATGCGCTATCGACCGGATCTGGAGGCCGTCTCCGATCTCTCACTCGAGATCCGGGAACGCGAAATGGTCTTCGTGACTGGTCCTTCCGGAGCCGGCAAAAGCACGCTTTTGCGTCTCTTGGCTGCCTTGGAACGGCCGACCCGGGGTCAACTTTGGGTCTGGGGCAGGAACGTCGGTACCCTCGCACCAAGGCGCATCCCCGCCTACCGGCGGGGCATCGGACTCGTATTCCAAGACCATCGTTTGCTGCTTGACCGAACGGTTTTTGACAACGTGGCACTCCCGCTCGTGATTACCGGAGTCCCCCGTCGTGAGGTCACCCAGCGCGTCCGGGGCGCCCTCCAGACCGTCGGACTTCTGTCTCGAGAGAAGGAACGGCCGGCGATCCTCTCCGGTGGTGAGCAACAAAGGGTAGGGATTGCCCGTGCCATCGTGGCACGACCCCCCTTGCTGATCGCTGATGAACCAACAGGGAATTTGGATCCGCTGCTCGCGATCGAAATCATGCGATTGTTCCAGCGCCTGAATGAAACCGGCACAACCGTCATCATTGCCTCCCACGCCCTGGGCCTGATTGAAAAAATGTCCCATCGGATTCTGACTCTCCACCAAGGCACTCTGGTCGGAGACACTGGCTCCTCTCCGTGAAAGTTCATTTGAAAGCGGCCCTAGTCCACCATGCAAGGGCGTTCATCTCCAGCTTGGGACTCCTCTGGCGACGGAGACTCGGGGCAATAGCCACCCTCACCGTCATCGCCATCGCCTTGGAACTCCCTGCTGGACTTGAGATGATGGGGCACAACATTGCCCACCTAGAGGGTCAGTTGGGATTGACCCCTCATTTCACGGTTTTTCTGAAACCCTCGATAACCGGGATCGAAGCCCGCCATCTGGCCAGACAATGGAGTCGGCTGTATTCCATCCAAATCTGGAGGATCCTCAACCGAAAATCCGCTCTTTCCGAGTTTAGACGATGGTCTGGAATCAAGGGGTCTCTATCGTTTCTCGGACGACATCCTCTCCCGGCAATCCTGGTATTCACGCGATCGAATCCCACATCCTCGAGTCTTCACCAAGTGAGCCTCGCTCTCGCCCGGCAACCGGAAGTCTCGGTAGTCCGGACGGATCAATCGTGGCTTGCCCGTTTGCACGGTATCCTTCGATTTCTGGACCGTCTTGATCAGGTTCTCTACGTGCTTTTTGCGCTGACCACCATTCTCATTATCGGAAATACGATTCGCCTAGACATCGGAAATGCCCAGAATGAGATTGAAACCCTGAGATTGCTGGGAGCCCCCCCATCCTTTATACGTCGACCCTTCCTCTACCGGGGTAGCTGGTATGGCCTGCTCGGTGGGCTTTATGCCTACCTCATCCTGCTCATCGAGTTCATTGTCTTGGTCGGTCCCCTCACCCGGCTCGGCCGGTATTACAACCGCTCATTCTTCCCAGCCTGGCCCTCGCCCCATCTGGGTTTTGTCCTCCTGTCCGTAGGCGCCCTTCTCGGATGGATCGGGGCCATTGTGGCCGTGCAGATCGAGTTGGGAAAAAAGCCCTCTCATTGAACCGGGGCCTCCGGAGGCAGAGCCGGTTCCCGATGATACCCTACCTGAATCAGGGCATCCCAGGCTTGAGCTTGCTGGGTTCCTCCCGGCTGTTTTCCCAGGGAGCGCCTGAGCCGCCGCAACGATCGACCGAAAAAACGAGGGGTACCACGTGAGTGTTTGCGTGCCCGGTCGAAATCGAGCAGGTAGACTTCCCCACCAGGGGCCAGCCAGATGTTGCCGACATTAAGGTCAGCGTGTTGAATCCCCCAGTCGTGAAACCGGCGGATGGTCTCACCGATACGGGTCCAGTCGATGGTTTGACCTGATCGAATGGCTTCTACGAGACTGATTCCTTCAAGGCGGGCGGTCACGAGGTCGGCGCGGTAACCCAAAAGACCCGTACGGTAGACGACGGCAAGAATCGGAGGGGGGACCGGCAGGCCCTGCCGGTTCATCTCCGCGAGAAGGGACAGCTCACGCCATGGCCGGGACCGCGCCAAACCCAGCCAGAAGTACCGGTCGCGGATCCATCGGGCCGGCCAGCCCCCCCGGTAGTAATGGCGATACGCGTACTCCTGTCCCTCATGCCGGAAGTAAGTTGCCACTCCCCGTTGTTGGGCTGAGAGCCAGGGCTTGCTGACCGGGTGGTTTCTCCATAGACTCAGGAGACTTTGAGGCGTATCCCGTCCGTAAAGTACATACCGGAAACCGGTCTGACGACAACCCCAGCGAGCCCATTCCATGTCTGTGAATCGAACCCCCATGCCCGAACCTCGGTCCGTCGCCATTTTACGCTTGTCTGCCATCGGTGACGTCTGCCATATGGTCCCCGTCATCCGAACACTCCAGCACGCCCGACCCGAATGCCGGATTACCTGGATCATCGGACAACGAGAGGCTGCCCTCGTTGACGACCTGCCCGGCATCGAGTTCATCCACTTCGACAAGCAGGGCGGGCTCAGAAGTTACCGCACACTGGTCCGTGGTCTCAGGGACCGACGTTTTGACATCCTTCTCCATATGCAGAACTCTTGGCGAGCAAATAGCCTGAGCTTGGCGCTACGAGCGGAGACCCGAATTGGCTTTTCCAGGAGAGATACACGCGACGCCCAGTGGGTTTTCACCAACCGAAAGATCCCGCCCCTAGGTCGTGTCCATGTCATGGAATCTTTCTTTTCCTTTCTAAAGGAAATTGGAATCGATGAAACCTTTCTCGAATGGAACCTGCCCATCCCACCCGACGCGCTGGCGAAGGCCCGCCAGTGGATTCCCGACGGAGTTCCGACCCTGGTGGTCAGTCCATGTGCCACACCCCGCTTCCGAAATTTCCGTGACTGGTCAGCTTCCCATTACGCAGCCGTGTGTCGTTATGCATCTGATCGCCACGGTTTGCGGATTGTCATCACGGGGGGCGCGACTCCACGGGAGTCACGCTACAGCCAAATGATCCGGGCGCACACACCTCAAGCCATTGATCTAACCGGAAAGACCAATCTCAAGGACCTTCTGGCTTTGCTATCCCGTGCTTGGGCCCTGCTCTGTCCTGACTCGGGACCGGCCCACCTCGGGACCGCTGTCGGCGTTCCCGTGATCGGCCTGTTTGCCTCAACCAATCCAGAACGGGCCCGGCCTTACTGGAGCGGATCCTGGTGCGTCAACCGCTATCCAGATGCCATCGAACATTTCCTCCGAAAGCACGTGGAAGAGGTTCCATGGGGGACCCGAGTCCGGCACCCTGGAGCCATGGAGCTGGTAACGGTCCAGGATGTGATCGAGAAGATTGACCAGCTCATGGTGGCACCCGTGCAGCCTGGCATAACGCGAATGAGTGGAGGCCGGGAGCCCCAGCACTCATCGATCCCGAAGAACCCGTGCTAAAATGCCGCAATTGTCCCAGTGCAGGGACCACCAACCTTGGCACGATGGGACGCCGACCGGGCAGCCGGGAACAGAGCACTGCAGATGAACACGGATAAAATTCAATCCAATGCTGAGCGTGTCTATCATGTACGGTTGGCCGATCTTCCGGTCAGCTGCCCGCGCGAAAACATGCCGCTCTGGTGCTCTCACCCACGTGTTTTTCTTCCGCTCGCTACACAGCGGGAGGTGGTCTGCCCCTACTGCAGCGCCCGCTACATCGTTGATGATTTCGAGTCTTCACCGAAGCCAGCCGCATGATTGTCATCACGGGGGGTATGGGTTTCATCGGCAGTAACCTGGTTCATGCGCTCAACCAGGCCGGACGAAAGGATCTTTGGGTAGTCGATGACCTGACCGATGGATCCAAATTCAAAAACCTGCAAACCGCAGAAATCCAAGACTACTCCCATTACGAGGATTTTCCCGTCCAGCTTGAATCGGGCTCTGCCTACCCGGAAGCCATCTTTCACTTGGGAGCCTGCTCCGACACCATGGAATGGAATGGTCAGCTGATGATGCGGCAGAATTTTGAGTACTCGAAGCGACTGCTCGCCTACTGCCTGGCAAAGAAAGTTCCTTTCATCTATGCCTCCTCCGCTTCGGTCTATGGACTCAACCCATCAAGCCAAGAAACTCGAAAAAATGAATCGCCCTTGAACCTCTATGCCTATTCCAAGACTCTGTTCGATCAGGTGGTTCGCCATGCCCTGGCCGGTGCACACTCCCCGGTCATCGGCCTCCGCTATTTCAATGTCTACGGCCCCCGCGAGCAGCATAAAGGGAAAATGGCCAGTGTGGTCCTGCACTTCAATGAACAACTCCTTGCGTCTGGAAAAATCCGGCTTTTTGAGGGGAGCGAGACATTTCGACGCGATTTCATCCATGTCGACGATGCCGTCAAAATCAACCTCTGGTTCCTCGAACATCCCAACAAAAACGGGATTTACAACGTGGGCACCGGTCAAAGCCGGAGTTTTACCGACTTGGCGCAGGTAGTCCTTGATTTTCATGGTCGCGGCACAATGGAGTTTGTGCGATTCCCTCCAGAGCTTGCGGGTCATTACCAAGCTTTCACGCAGGCTGACCTGACCCAGCTCCGCTCTGCGGGATATGCAGATCCCTTTATCGATCTCAGTGCCGGAGTCCGGCATTACCTGGCTTGGCTCAACCACTGAGCCGGAAACCCGCAGTACTCGTCATCGGGCCCAGTTGGATCGGTGACCTCGTCCAGTGCCAGGCCATGATCCAGCTGCTGAAACATCGGCCCGTGGAACCCGATCTTGACCTTGTTGTCCCTTCCTGGGCCTTTCCCTTGGCTGATCGTCTGCCTGACCTGCGAAACCGGTATGAACTCGGGATCCCCCATGGACGACTGGATTTCAAGATACGCTGGAAGCTGGGGCGAGATCTCCGAGACAGGGGGTACGACGAGGCCATCATCGTCCCCCGATCGTGGAAATCCGCCCTAATCCCTTATGCGGCCAAAATCCCCAAGAGGACCGGGTTCTTGGGCGAATACCGTTATCACCTGCTCAGTGATCACCGACCCAACCCACCTCACCACCAGGTGCCCTTTCGCGAACAAGTCCTGTCCTTGGCTCTGCCTCGTTCTGCGCCGCTTCCGGACCCGCTCCCGAGACCTATACTGCGCATTGACAGGGGAAATCGAGCCCGCCTCCTCGCTCGCCTCAACCTGACCGGCACTCTTCCTCGCGTGGCCCTGATTCCAGGAGCTGAATATGGGCCTGCCAAACGTTGGCCGGTCGAGCACTTCGCAACCTTGGCCCGGAAATTGCTGGAAGAAGGAAAATCCGTATGGATCCTGGGTTCCGCCCGTGACCAGTCCGTAGGGACAAGGATTGCAGAACTTGCGCCTGGGTCCCGGAATCTCTGCGGACTAACCACCTTGCCGGATGTGGTTGACCTTCTCTCCTTGGTCGACCTTGCCGTAACCAACGACTCCGGACTCATGCATGTGGCCGCTGCCGTCAACATCCCGCTCGTCTGTCTTTATGGATCCTCCTCTCCCCGCTACACGCCGCCCGCCTGTTCCGATGCCCGGCTGCTCAGTCTTGAACTCGAATGCAGCCCCTGCTTCGCACGCGAATGCCCTTTGGGGCATCTTCGCTGCCTTCGCGACCTCTCGGTGGACCAGGTCCTGGCCCGTCTGAGGGAACTCCTCCCCGATTAAACGCTGCCCCCTGCCCGAACCCATGCTAGTCTAGGACCATCTTGGCCACCCCCAACCCCATGTCATCCCGCCCTCAGTTTCTCTGGAGTCTCGGACTCGCAGTAGGCATCATCGTCCTTCTTCTGCACTTCCTCGGCAACATCTTGGCACCTTTTGCGCTGGCTGCACTCTTGGCCTTCCTCGCCAACCCTGCTGTCGACTGGATGTGTAGGCACCATTTTCCCCGTACCGTAGCCACCATCCTGAGCTTCCTCGCCATTTTTTTGGTCGGAACTGGACTGGTTCTGCTCGTCGTACCGATCATTGAACAGGAAGGGATCGAGCTAGCACATGCGCTAGCCAACTATCTCCCTCTCTGGAACACAACCGCCATGCCTTGGATCCGGACCCACCTCGGAATCGATGTTTCCTCTTTTTCCCACCTCATCCTGAGTCTCAGACTCCATCTGCATTCACTCCCAAGGTTGACGGGTCCTCTTTTCGACTGGATCAGCCGATCCGGGGTATTTCTAGCGGGCCTTCTGTTTGACCTAATTCTAGTCCCCATTGTCACGTTCTACCTGCTGCGCGACTGGAACCGCCTCCTCTCGAAAGCCCCGGAACTCGTGCCTCCATCCTATCGCCAGCGATCAATTGAAATCGCCCAAGAGGTCAACCATGTCCTGAGCGCGTTCTTTCGGGGACAGATTCTCGTTATGGTTGCTTTGGCAATCACCTACACGTTGGGTCTCGCGATCGTAGGGCTCCATGTGGCCCTTCTCGTGGGCTGTTTTGCCGGATTGATGAGCTTTGTTCCCTATCTCGGCTTCTTTAGCGGGCTCTTGGTCGCAGGTATAGCCATGGTGATCCAAGGTGGCGGTGGGATCGGGCTTCTTGCGGTTCTGGCAATCTTTGCCGTAGGGGAATGCCTCGAAAGTTTCGTCTACATCCCTTGGTTTATCGGCGGTCGAACACATCTACATCCTGTAACCGTGATCTTCGCCATCCTTGCCGGCGGTGCCCTGTTCGGTTTTGTAGGGGTGCTTCTCGCGGTTCCGGTGGCAGCCGTCAGCCAGGTCGTTCTACGTATGGTCCTGTCCCACCTGTACAGGACCCCGACCTCTCCACGAGCACCCTCCAGCTAAAAGGCTCAAGGAGGAGGTCTCCGAGGGATCCCCTTGACGAGCCGGAGTGGTATTGGGGATCGTCAACAGCAAAGATGCACCCACGCCAATCAATCGAGTAGGGTGAGGGGTTACTCCCTCAACCCTCTCACACCACCGGACGTGCGGTTGCGCATCCGGCGGTTCAAGTAGAACACGGGAGCCGCTGGTGGATGTCCACCAGCGAGACCAGTCCCATGCTGGCAAAGTATTTCGGCGGCAGCGCATGGCACATGTGAAGCGCCCCGGAATTCCACCACGGCCCGCGCCCGTTGACGCTCGGTTTCCAGGCGCGTTGCGCGTCCAGACCGAGCGCGCGCAGGCGCGATTCGCGGGTGCGGGGGCGTTTCCACTGCCTCCAGGCGATGACGCGCAAGCGACGACGGATCCACGCGTCCAGTTCCTCAAGGGGCGTCCGACCCTGCGTATGCTGGAAGTAATTCATCGAGCCGCGCAGGAGCGGCCGCCGCGCCTCGATGGTCCGCTCCAGCGAGCGCCCGCGTCCCCGCAGGCACCGGTCCGTGACCCGTGTGCGCAGACGTGCGAGGCTCTCCGGCGCGATGCGCAGACGGGTGTCCTTGTGCACGGTCACGCTATAACCAGGGAACTTGCGTTGCCAGGGCCGCGCCACCGCGCTCTTGGCTGTGATCCCGGCCATGACCGGTTTCCCCGCGCGTTCGTTGGACACGCAGATGTTGCAGTCGTCAGCGTACCGGCAGAAAGCCAGTCCGCGCCGTTCCAGTTCGCGATCCAGATCGGTCAGCAGGATGTTCGACAGCAGCGGGGACAGCGGTCCGCCTTGCGGCGTGCCCTGCGTCCTGGCTGTCTCAACCCCGTCGGCCATCAGGTCCGCTTGCAGGAAGCGGCGGATCAGGGTCAGGACGCGCCTGTCCTCAGCACGTCGTGGTTTACACAGTCGAAGAACTGCTCCCAGTCCATGTCCGCCACCCAGCGCCTGCCTTCCCGGATGTACCCCGCGGCCCGGCGTACCGCCTGCCCCGCGCTGCGCCCCGGATGAAAGCCGTAGCTCGCGTCCGAGAACGTCGGCTCGAAGATCGGCTGCATCACCTGATGCCGGGCCTGCTGGATCAGTCGGTCCACCACGGTGGGCACGCCCAGGGTCCGCACCCCGCCTTGCGGCTTGGGGATGTCCACCCGGCGCACCGCGCGCGGCAGGTACCCCGTCCAGCAGCGCCGCCTTCACGCTTTGCCAGTGGGCTTGCAGGGTCTTGCGTGCGCAATCCGTCGATACCCGGTGCGCCGCAGTTCCTCATGACCTGGCTGTACGTTCTTTGCATGTTGCTGCGTTCGACCACCTGCTCCATGAGCCGGTGGCCCTCCGATTTCCTTCGCCCGTTCGTCGCTGCGCCCACCTCCGCACCGACGCGCGCACTCCCCGGATTCCGTCCGGTTGCTTCGCGCCCGGCCCGCCTCGCGGCGGCTTCTGCTTCACCAATGGGCTTCATGATCGATCGTCCTACCCTCGGTCCTACTCGTTCGGCCCTTCGGCCCCTGCCGGCACCTACTATGGCCTCGGCTGACTTCTGACCGTGCCTCCCGTCGCCTCTCGACGCCGGTAGCCCTCTCGGGCACACGGTCATCCCTCCCCGGGTATTGCGCAACCACCTTCACGCTTATGCCTGCCGGATCTACGCCACAGCGTTCCGTGCAAGTACCGAGCTTTGCAGAATTTGGCCCGCTCACCCCCCCGGGCCGCCTCGTATCCGCTTCCTGTTCGTCAGGCCAGCGCTTTGCCATCCAGCTTCCTCCAGACCCGCAGCCGCCCGCAGAACCCTTGCCTTCGGCTAACACTTCCCCCCTTGCCGGGTGTGTAGAGTACTTCCACCTCCAAGTGGGTGCGCCCGGCAGGGCGCACCAAAAAAAAGCCCCCGCATCAGCGGGGGCTTCAGGACTTTCAGGAATCTCCGTGGATCAGAGATCCATATCTCCCATTCCACCGGGCCCGCCCGGCATGGCTGGTGATTTTTCCTCCTTGGGTAACTCGGCAACCATGGCCTCCGTTGTGATCAGGAGACTGGCCACGGAGGCGGCATTCTGCAGCGCTGTCCGGGTGACTTTGGTGGGATCCAGGATACCCATTTCGATCATATCCCCAAACTCACCATCTGCTGCATTGCAACCAAAACTCCCTTTGCCCTCTTTGACTTTTTCCAAGATGACTTCTGCAGCCATTCCGGCATTGGAGACAATCTGGCGAAGCGGTTCATTCAAAGCATAAAAGAGGATCCGTATGCCGGCCTGCTGGTCGGCGTTCCCACCCTTGAGGTTGGCCACAGCTTGGTGAGCCCGGACGAGGGCCACTCCACCGCCCGGCAGAACTCCTTCCTCAACCGCTGCCCGGGTGGCGTGCAGGGCATCCTCAACACGGGCCTTCTTCTCCTTCATTTCGGTTTCCGTCGCGGCCCCAACCTTGATCACAGCCACACCACCCGCCAGCTTGGCCACACGCTCCTGGAGTTTCTCCCGGTCATAATCGGAAGTGGTCTCCTCGATCTGTTTGCGGATCTGCTTGATCCGCCCCTCGATATCAGCCTTCTTGCCCGCCCCATCGATAATCGTTGTGTCATCCTTGGTCACGATCACTTTCTTGGCACTCCCCAAGGTCGACAGGCTGGCCTTCTCGAGAGAAAGCCCTACTTCTTCGGAAATCACGGTGCCCCCAGTGAGTACCGCCATATCCTCAAGCATGGCTTTTCGACGATCCCCAAAACCCGGTGCCTTGACGGCTGCAACCTTGACAATGCCACGAATCGTGTTCACGACGAGCGTCGCCAACGCCTCGCCTTCCACATCCTCGGCAACCATGAGCAGGGGTCGCCCGGACTTGGCCACTGCCTCGAGTACCGGCAGAAGTTCACGGATATTCGAGACTTTCTTGTCATGCAGGAGAATATAAGGGTTCTCCAGCTCAGCACTCATGCTCTGCTGGTTATTGATGAAGTAGGGCGACAGGTAACCCCGGTCAAACTGCATGCCTTCAACCACCTCGAGTTCATTCTCGAGCCCGGAACCTTCCTCGACGGTGATCACTCCTTCCTTCCCGACCTTTTTCATGGCTTCGGCAATCAGGTTCCCGATGGCTGCATCGTTGTTGGCGGAGATCGTGCCCACCTGGGCAATGCTCTTGTCATCGCTGCAGGGCTTCGAGATCTTCTTGAGCTCATTGACCGTTTCCGTGACTGCCTTGTCGATCCCACGCTTGAGATCCATTGGGTTCATGCCTGCTGCAACAGCCTTGAGCCCCTCCCGAAGGATCGCTTGGGCCAGCACGGTTGCTGTGGTCGTTCCGTCTCCAGCCACGTCCGAGGTCTTGGATGCCACCTCGCGGACTAGTTGGGCCCCCATGTTTTCATACTTGTCCTTGAGTTCAATTTCCTTGGCAACCGACACCCCGTCTTTCGTGACGGTCGGTGCACCAAAACTTTTTTCCAGAACCACGTTGCGTCCCTTCGGACCCAGCGTGACCTTGACCGCATTGGCGAGGATATTGACTCCCCGGGTCATGCGGGCCCGAGCTTCTTCACCAAACTTGACTTCTTTCGCAGCCATTTCAGGTTCCTCTCTATATCTGTATCAATCAGTTAATGGGGTTTTGAGAAAATGATGGAGTGGATGGGCCTACTTGCTTTCAATCACGGCCATGATGTCCTCTTCGCGCATGACGAGCAGCTCCTCGCCATCGACTTTGACCTCAGTACCGGAATATTTGCCAAACAGAACCGTTTCACCAACCTTGATGTCCATCGGCCGGACGTCCCCATTTTCGAGAATTTTCCCCTTTCCGACCGCATGGACCTTTCCGCGAATCGGCTTTTCGGTGGCGGTATCCGGAATGACAATACCCCCGGGCGAAGTCCGCTCTTCTTCCAAACGCTTCACAATTACCCGATCATGTAGTGGCCGGAGTTTCATCGCTGGCATCTCCTCAATGAATGGTCTTTAGCTGAACTGGACGGCCGTGCTTTATTAGCACTCGGCCTTGATGAGTGCTATTTTAGGGATCAGCCAGATGAATTTCAAGTAGTGATCACAATTTGTCCAAAAAAGCCAAAAAACCACCTATATATATCTATCTACTTGATAAAATTGGAATATCATGATCAGGTCTGGGCTGTCTTCCAACACAACTCACACATAAAACAATAAATTCTGAGCATTAAATACCCAATTCTCCCCCGGTTAGATTCGGCTGAAACCCGGATCATATAAAAAACCTTGACCAAGGGGAGAACCGGCTTGGAATATGGTCCATGGAAACACAGCGGACAGGATGCGCTTGTCGTGTCCTCCAGCCTCCTCTTGGGATGGGCCGTATGGCAACCCGGAGGGCTCTCCTGGTCCTGGCTAATCGTTCTCGCCATTTGGACTGGCTGTGCAACCCAAACCCGTCGGCTTTTGCTTATCTGGTTCGGCTACTATCTCAGCGCGTTGCAGCTGCCGCTTGACAGCCTGCGGGATTATTACCCCACGCACCAAGGCCTGTGGTTCGCGTTCTTAGCCCAGTTCGCCCTCGCATTGCTTTTGGCCGGCTCGTTTGCCCTATGCGCAACACCTCACTTCCGAAGTCCCTTTCGGTCGGCCCTGGCTGCCTGCTTCGGTCTGCTTGTCTCGGCGCTACCCCCACTCGGCAGTGTCGGTCTTGCCTCTCCATTTTTCGGGGCGAGTTCTTTCTTCCCCGGTTACGGAATCATGGGGCTTTTCGCTTTTCTGGGTATTTTTGCACTCATCGTGGCAACAACCCGGGCGCTGCCAGAAAAAAGGAAAAAAGAGACCTTGCACACATCTCAAGCCATCATCCTTGCCGTGACCCTGGTGCATCCGCTCTTTGGGATCACACCCAAAGGGCCTGGACTTTACTGCCCTCGTTCGGTTTCCTGTCCGCGCAGGACTGTTGTGCCCATTTCTTATCCCTTTGGCCCCACAGTCAATTCGTGGTCCTCATTCTTGCGCAGAGCCCGTCTGATCACGCATCTGGCGCATGATGCGCTCCAGACCGATCCCCAAGCACGCCTGCTCCTTTTCCCGGAGGAGGTGGCAGGACCCTTCAATTACGCTTTTCTGCCCCTCTATCAAAGACTGGACACTCGGGTCCGGGAGCAGGATGCCATTGTGGCATTAGGAAGTACGGTCTCTTGGCAATCCCGACACAGGACGAAATGGAGTGATGGGCTTGTTTTTCTCGGTCAGGCACAAGGTGAGCTGATCGCTCGGCAACCGGCTCCGTTGGTTGAATGGGCACCCTGGAAGCCACTCCTGAATCGAACGGCTCCCACTATGCCTGCCTTCTGGTGGTGGCACATGAGTGGAAGCCCGAAATCCAAACAGATTCCCCGAGATGACATCCGGTTTGGAACCCATCGCTGGGCAGCTCTCATCTGCTATGAGCAAGCCTTGGTCTGGCCCATCTTGTGGACGATGTTCCATCATCGGCCCACATTGATTCTGGCACCCGAAAGCGTACATTGGGAAAGGCAGCAATCGATTGGCATGCTGGAAGCGCGAATGGCTCGTGCATGGGGCCGGCTTTATGCTCTACCGGTTGCAATTGCGACAAACCTGCCTTCCCACCAGTCATCAGGTGAATCGGGATTCCCCTACTCCCCCCTGACGGGATCGAGTTTTTCAAGCAAACGATCAGGTCCACTTGCTATAATCCCAACCGGTAGCCTTCTGGCTACCGGTTGACTGTGGAGTCAAAGGTTCGAGACCCTCAATCCGGTATGGAGTAGGAGCACCATGAGCAGTTCTTATGCGCTCTTCCGTTCCTCGGGCAAACACGGCGGGAACCGCTGCGTTTCGCCCGGCACCAGGATCCCGATCTCTGTCTCCGCGAATCCACTGGCTCGGCTAGGTCGACCCTGAAAGGATCGGCCTTGCCCTGACCTTTTCAATGACCATGGAGATCTGCCTCATGAAAATCCCGCCTGATGATTTTGAAATCAAGCCCATCCGCGGCAAATTGCGCCTTAACGGAATGGCCCTACTCCTTGCAGAACGCCTGGTTTGCTGTGGTGCACGACCCTCATTCGTCAAGCAGTTCGTGCCGCTCTCGGATCGGGCCATTCGTCAAATGTACCGAAGCATCTGGGAACGCCCCTCACCACGAGGCCGGCACCGGCAGAATATCGAGGACTGGTGGGTTGGAGGCGGATGGTCAAGAAGACTGTCCGGGGGCTTGTTTTATACCATCCATTGTTTTTACCCGAGCGGAGAACAAGACACACTGGAGACGTCTTGGAATTTTGTCTCCTCCTTTCAATCTTACGCAAAACGCTGCCAAACACTCGGGATCGAGTGTGCCGACATCGAGATGTGCTGGAACCTCCTGGCCAAGATCAAAACCCAGGAACTGGTCGTGAAACGCTGCCCCCAGTGTTTCACTCTTTTTATTATGCTTCCCTTGACCTTCTCCCACCAGAAAAAAACTTGTCTGTACTGCCTGCGAGAGCGAAAAAATCGGGGCTGCAGCGAGGACGAACCAGAGAATAACTGAGACCGGTCAGGAACTGGGGACGGAGGGCTCAAAGGAGGTGATTCCGTCCTCCAGAGTTTGCTGGAGCCGAGACCAATCGAAGGCGGGACCGGGATCGGTCTTTCGCCCCGGAGCGATTTCCGAGTGGCCCACCAAGTCTCCGGAGGCCAAGGAAGGGTAAACATCCCACAACGCCCGGATCGAGACCGCAAGACTCTGATACTGGCCCGATTCATACGCTTGTTCATCGGTCCCTTCGAGTTCAATGCCGATCGAGAAATCGTTGCACTGTTCACGTCCTTTCCAGAAAGACGCGCCTGCGTGCCATGCCCGCTCCACGAATGGAACGTATTGGACAATCCGGCCCCAGCGATCGATGAACAGATGGGCTGAAACCCG
>JAKATI010000007.1 GCA_021828045.1 Pseudomonadota bacterium
TTCCGATCTAACGAGAGGGGGCGAGTTCCCTTTTTGGTTGACTGCCTGAAACGGGGCGAAAGGCTGGCCTTGGTTTCAGATGCGGGAACTCCACTCCTGAGCGATCCGGGTTGCTGGCTTGTTGCGGCCGCACACGAGGCCGGGTTCCGGGTCACGCCGGTACCGGGTCCGTCTGCCGTCCTGGCTGCCTTGTCGGTAGCGGGATTTCCAGCCGCCCGGTTTCATTTCGAGGGTTTTCTGCCCCCACGGGGCCCTGTCCGTGAGGCCCGCCTGCGGGCACTTTCCGGAGTCGACATTCCGCTCGTTTTCTTTGATTCTCCCGTGCGTCTCGAACGTCTGGTGGACGAGCTGGCCGGAATCTTCGGGCCAGACCGGAAAGCACTCTTGGCACGTGAGATGACCAAGCAGCATGAAACGATCCACCGGGCCTCGCTGGCCGAGCTCAGGACGTTCCTCGCCTCGCAGAACGGGCCCACCCGAGGTGAGGTCGTTGTGGTGGTGGAGGCCGCGGCAGAATGGAGGGGGGGTGAGACTGCACACCCGCCCGATGAGAGGCTGGATCGCGTACTCCGGTTGCTGCTGGATTCGCTTTCTCCATCGCGTGCGGCGACGGTGGCATCGACCCTCTTGGATCTTCCCCGTTCTGTGGCCTATCGGCGGGTCCTCGATCTCAGGGGAAAGGCAGCCTCCAGCCCGTAATGAGGGCTGAGGAAACCGGCTCCCTATCAGCGGGACCTCGTTTTCTTGGCCTTGCCGGAGCGTTTCTTTGCAGGCGGGAGGTTCCGTGGCTTTGATTTCTTCTTGGCGGAGGTGGTGGAGACTCGCCGAGCGGTGCGGGCAGCGGCAGGGGACTTGGACTGCCGGGCCGGTACCTTGCCTTTCCGGGGGCGAAGGGGTGCTCTGCGTTGCCGGTGTTCGTTGATGACCCGTCGGATCTGCCGAAAGATGGTGGGGATCGGCCCATCCGCGTTGATTTCGGCGAGGAGTCCACGCGAGCGGTAAAACCCGATGAGCGGTTCGGTCTGGGCTTCGTAAACGCGGAGTCGGTTGATGATGGTCTCTTCGTTGTCATCGCTGCGGTGACGCAAGAGAGTGCCGCAGTTGTCGCACTGGTCATCGAAACGGGGGGGCGAGGTATAGCGGTTGTAAACCGCTCCACACTGGGGGCAAGTCAGACGTCCGGACAAGCGCTGGATGAGGTATTCGGAATCCATCTGGAACAGGATGGCGACCGTGAGGGGCCGGTCCAGGGTCTCGAGAAGCTTCTCCAGTGCCTGGGCCTGTTCCAGATTCCTCGGAAAGCCGTCAAGCAGGAACCCGGATCGGGCATCGGGTTGAACCAGCCGGTCGCGGATGATGCCCATCACAATGGTGTCGGAGACGAGCAAGCCCTGATCCATGACCGCTTGGGCCTCGAGCCCCAAGGGTAGCCTGCTTTGAACTGCCTGGCGCAGCAGTTCGCCTGTCGAGATCTGAGGAATCCCGTACTGCTGGGACAAGAGGCGGGCTTGGGTTCCCTTCCCGGAACCGGGTGCGCCGATCAAGACGATTTGGACGAGTGACTGCATGGATGGGCCCGGATCAAGGGAGGATGTGGCCGGTTTCAAGCTGCCGCGCTAAACTACCGCGTGCAGTGCGCGGCGTCAACCCGAGGCCTCTTTTATCATGGTTCGGGTACCAATCTTCCGCGGCTGGGGAAAGGGCGCGTCATGAAGAAAAAATCCTTGCCGGTAAACATGTTGTATGCCCAGTCTGGGGGGGTGACGTCCGTCATCAATGCAACAGCTTGGGCATTGATTGATGAAGCGCGGAGGAAAAGAGGGTCTGTCGGCGACGTTTACGTCGGATCGGATGGGATCGTGGGAGTTCTCGAGGAAAATCTCATTGATGTGAAGAGAATTCCCGAATCCGTGCTGGCACGGCTCCCTTATACGCCGGCCGGGGCTTTTGGCTCCTGCCGTTTCAAGCTGGGCACCCCCGAAAAGAATCCGGGCCAATATGAAAGGCTTTTTGCCGTTTTTGTTGCCCACCAGATCGGTTATTTCTTCTACAACGGGGGCGGCGATTCACAGGATACCGCTCGTAAAATCGCTGAATATTGCAAAGGCCGGGGGCACCCCGTTCGGGTTCTGGGATTGCCCAAGACGATCGACAATGACCTCTACGGAACGGATTTTTCTCCGGGGTACGGTTCGGTTGCCAAGTACATCGCGGTTTCAGCACTCGAGGCGTCGCTGGATGTCGCTTCCATGTCTCGGACCTCCACCCGGGTTTTCATCCTCGAGGTCATGGGCCGGCACAGCGGCTGGATTGCTGCCGCCTCGGCCCTTGCACAGAAGCGCGCTGGAGATCCTCCCCACCTCATCCTGTTCCCGGAGCGGCCATTCGAGGCCGAGGATTTCCTGGCTCGGGTACGTGAGACAGTCGAATCCCGCGGCTTCTGCGTCATCGTCACCTCCGAGGGGATTCGCGACCGGAAGGGGCAGTTTATCAGCGAGAGTGGGATCAAAGACGCCTTTGGCCACACGCAGCTCGGCGGAGTGGCCCCGGTGCTGGCCCAGCTGGTCGGGACGCGACTCGGGTACAAGTACCACTGGGCCGTATCCGATTATCTGCAACGCGCTGCCCGCCATCTGGCTTCTCGGACCGATTGGGAGGCAGCTCTGGCGGTGGGTCGGGCGGCGGTTCGCAAGGCTTTGGCCGGTTCGGATGGCGTCATGTTGACCCTCCTGCGCGGGGCCGGTTCGCACCCCCGCTTCCGGATTGGAGAGATCGCCCTTGAGCAAGTAGCCAACCGGGAACGGCCGCTTCCGCCGAAGTTCATCGGGTCGGGTGGATACGGTCTCACGCCCGAGGCCCGGCGCCATCTCCTGCCCCTGATCCAGGGAGAAGCTCCTCTGCCTTACACGGGTGGAATCCCGGACTATGTTCGTGAACTTCCCCGGCGCTGGCTCAGGAAGAGGTTGCCCCCTTTTGCCGCTCGCTGAGCCTTCCTGGCATCACCATCCATTCGCTGAGCAAGGAAGCGACTCGCGTCGGCGACTGGCCTTCTGCCTGGGTCTCACGGCCCTCTATGCACTCATCGAGTTTGCCGCCGCTCGATGGGCCCATTCTCTTGCATTACTTGGGGATTCGGGCCATATGCTGGTCGACACGCTGGCCTTGGTCATTGCCATGGCGGGGGCCAGCCTGTCGCGAAGACCTCCTTCCGAGCACCAGACCTATGGCTGGGGACGGGCGGAAGTCATCGCTGCCGCCATCAATGCAATCCTCATGCTGACGCTGTTTGGTATCCTGGCCACCCTGTCTGTCCGGCGTTTACTCAGGCCGGAGCCCGTAGCGGTGAGCGGGTGGACGGTACTGGTCATCGGAGCCGGCGGGTTGATCTTGAACTTGGGGATAACCCGAATTCTCCGCGCCCACCGTGGTTCGCTCAATGTACGCATGACCTTCTGGCATGCCATGGGCGACCTTTTTGGTTCCCTCGCGGCCATCGTGGCGGGGGCCGTGATCGTCACGACCGGTTGGATGCCGATCGATCCGATCCTGTCTCTGTTCATTGCGAGCCTCATTCTCGTCGTGGGGATCCGGTTGTTCCGGCAGGCTCTCCATGTCCTTCTGGAAGGGGTTCCGCCTGGCCTGGATGCCGTCCGGATCGGGGAGAGCCTGTCCCAGCTGGAAGGTGTGCTTTCTGTTCACGATCTCCATATCTGGGCCCTGTCCTCGGAACAGGTTGCGTTGTCCGCTCATGTGATGGTGGAAACCCTGGGCGACTGGTCGATCGTCCTGGAGCGCCTGGCGCGTCACCTGGAAAGCCGCTATGGAATCCGGCACGTCACCCTCCAGCCCGAATCCTGGGTCCGGAAGGTCCCGGTCGAATCGGTCGCCCGGCATCCTGCCGGGCCCCGGTGAATCTGTGTAGAATCCCGAGAGGTCCCCAACCGAGGGACCCCGTCTGAACCCGAATGGAGGTGCCCAGTGCTTGCGACACAAATTCGACAGAAAGATAGCCACTTCTACTTCATCAACTACACCGCGCAGGATCTCCTGAACCGGGTTCGGTTCATTTCCCGCTTCTATGGGGAAGGGGGGCAGATCCGTCCGGATGATACGGATGCGGAGGATGACATCGTCCGGTTCATCGCACGCGTGGAGCGGAGTGACGGAGCCTTTCAGCGGGAGCTGTCCCGGGCCAAGGTGCGCGCCCTTCAGAATTTTTACGAGACCGCAATTTCCCAACCGCCGATTCCCGGTACGATCCTTCTTTTCACGAAAGAATCCTTGGAATTCACTCCCCTGTCAGGTGCCCGCCATGTCGGCAATTTGAGTGAGCCCAGTGACCGGTTCCTGATCATCGATGGCCAGCACCGGCTGGCGGCATTGCATTTCTATCTTCAAAAGAAACCGGAGGAGGCGGCCTCACTCCACATTCCCTGCATCCTGTTTGACGGGCACAGCGAAGATTTCGCGACCGAGATGTTCGTCATCATCAACTCCACGCCGACCCGGATCAATAAGAGCCATCTCATCGACCTGTATGAAAAAGTATCGTGGGCGGAACCGGACCGGAAGTTTGCCGCCCGCATCGTCGACGCCCTCTACAGCGCAACGGACAGCCCGCTCCGCTATCGCATCAACCGGTTGGGGGGACGCAGCCAGCAGGAGAAATGGATTCTCCAGGCCGAACTGTTCAATGAGCTGCATCGATGGGTCCGTGCCCGCTGGCCGGCCATCGGAAAAGAGGTCTCGACCTCGCGGGAGGGGAAACGCGAGGCGGAGAGCGATTACCGGGCGATCCGTGATTTTCTCAAAGCCGCCCAGAAAATCTTTGGACAGGCGTGGGGCAACAATAGCCGGTACATGGTGACCCGTCCCGTGACCCTCAAGGCGCTGATTCGGGTGGCAGCCGATCTGGCCGAAAACGACCGGGACCCGGAGGAGGGCCGGATCGAACGGTGGGAGGTGCGCCTGTCGCCTTGGCGCAACTTGGTGCCGGATTTCCGGACCGAAGGGTTCTATGAGCGCTACGCCGCAAAGGGACAAGTCGAACGAGTGGCGATCCTGCATCGCCATCTCGCCCAAAGCGCCCGCATTCCTCCTGCCATCAAGACGGGAGCAGCAAAACAGCGGGGATAGGTGGTTTTCGCGGGGAGGCGTAGAATCCGGACCATGAACGGGATTCCTGCCCGCTGTCCCGGGCTTCGACAGACCCGCCGGTGGACGATGCTTGTGCTGGCGGCACTGGCCGGTTTCTGGACCGGGCCTTTGCGGGCCGAGCCCAGGCAGGCGGTCCCGGTGCGGATCTATGAGTGGAGAGGTCCCCACGGAGTGACGCATTTTTCGGGAACTCCGCCTCCCCGCAACCAGTCCGGGGTGACCCACCTCAGGCAGAAGACCCTTGAACTGGTTCCCGTTTCCGCTCGCCAAGCGCGTCGCGACTACCGTTCCAGCCTGCGTGCTGCCCGATCCATGGAACAAGGTTTGCGAATGCTGGAACGGGAGGAGGCCGGGTCCTCCTCAACCGCCTTCCAGACACCCTACCCGGGGAATGGGCCAGCGGAAGTTGCGCCTTCCGGCTACGCTGGCCAACGGGGTGCGTTCTACCCGCCCTTGGGGTTCTACCCCGTGGGACTCGGGCCACCCCCCTTCGCCCGATCCCCTGGGCCCGCCCCGGACTTGTCCCCACCGAGTGCCGGATTCGGCATTTGTGGCTATGAGATCACCTGTCCCGGGACGAACACGCCACCCGTCATCGGGACGGAGCCGCCCTTCTTCCCCCGGCCCGCTCCCGCCCCGGCACCCGTACCGCTGCCTGCACCCCCACCGCCTCCTCCTCCCCGTCGCTAGATGCCACCCGCGAGTGGTGACGACTCGGCCCACCATCCTGAACGGCGCGCCGGAGATGTCTCGCTGTGATCAAATACCTAGGATCCAAACGTCTGTTGATTCCGAAAATTCTGGAACAGGTGAGGCTTGCCCCCTCCGCCCGTTCCGTGATCGACCTGTTTTCGGGAACTTCACGCGTGGGTTATGCACTCAAGGCTGCCGGATACCGCGTTCTTGCCAATGACCACAATGCCTACGCCGAGGTGGTGGCCCGTTGCTACATTGAGACGGATGCCACCCACGTCTCCAAGGATGCCGAGCGGCTGATCCGCGAACTGAATGCGCTGCCTGGCCGACCCGGTTTCTTTACCGAAACCTACTGCGAGAAGTCACGTTTCTTCCACCCGAAGAATGGTGCACGCATCGATGCCATCCGCGATCGGATCACCACCCTCGGCCTGCCCCCGCAACTCGAGGCGGTCGTCCTGGTTGCCCTGATGGAGGCGGCAGACCGGGTGGATTCCACGACCGGTGTCCAAATGGCTTATCTGAAGCAGTGGGCCCCTCGGGCGCTTTCGGATCTTGAACTCCGGTTGCCGCCACTCCTGGACTGTGCACCGGCCGGGCCGGGGCAGGCGACGGGATGGGATGCGCTTGAGGCGGCTCGCCGTCTCGAGTCGGATGTCGCTTACCTCGACCCGCCCTATAACCAGCACTCCTATCTGGCCAACTACCACATCTGGGAAACCTTGGTTCTCTGGGATTCCCCCGGCGTTTACGGTTCTGCCTGCAAGCGACTCGACTGCCGGACCCGGAAGAGCCCACTCAACTCAAAAGTCCGGTTCCTGTCGTATTTCCGGTCGGTTCTTTCCGCGCTCCGTGCGCCGGTGGTGATCGTGTCATTCAGTGACGAGGGATTCTTGACCGAAGAGGAGATGTCCCGCCTCCTTGTGGAACTGGCGGGTCCAGGCGGGACCGTTGAGCGGGAAGTCGTGGATTACCGCCGCTACGTTGGAGCCCGGATCGGCATCTACAATCCCAAGGGTGAGAAGGTCGGCCAGGTGGGCCGGCTCCGGAACCGTGAAATCCTTTACCGTGTCCGTCGTTCCGGTATGAATGAGAGGCGAGACAAGCCTGACTAGGATTTCTTCCAGGTGGCTGGGTTGGCCGCGAGGCTTTCTCCGACTGCTTGCCGGACTTGGTCCACGGATTCAGGGTTGGCCAACGTGGTGACATCCCCTGCGTCCTCTCCCCGCGCAACCGCCCGGAGGATCCGGCGCATGATTTTCCCGGATCGGGTTTTGGGCAGGTCGGTCACAAGGATTACGGCGTGCGGACGAGCGATCGGTCCGATGGCTTCAATCACGGACCGCGTGACGGCGGGAACCAGATCGCGGGCATTCTTGCAGCTTTCTTGGGCGGAAATGAAAAGCAGGGGAACCGCGCCTTTCACGGGGTCGGGGTAAGGCACGACTGCCGCTTCGGCCACTCCCGTCACACTGAGTGCCGCCGACTCCATCTCCTTGCTGCCCAGCCGGTGTCCGGCCACGTTGATTACGTCGTCGGTGCGTCCAAGAATCCGGAAGTATCCATCGGCACTCCAGGTGGCCGCGTCATGGGTGCAATAGATCCAGCGATCCGCCTCTGTTCCCCTCCGGAGCGGATCAAAATAGGTCTTGCGAAAACGGTCAGGATCATTCCAGATCCCGAGCATGAGACCCGGCCAAGGATGTTCAATGCCCAAAAGGCCGGCCCGGCCTGACCCGGGGGGGAGCTTGCGGCCGGTCTCGTCGTAGATGGAAGCGGCGATTCCTGGCAACGGGGGGCCGGCGCTCCCGGGTTTCATGGCATCGACACCAGGCAGGGTCGCGAGCAAGTGCCCCCCCGTCTCGGTCTGCCAGTAGGTATCGACGACCACGGCCCGGCCGTGACCGACGGTCTTGTGGTACCAATGCCAGGTTTCCGGTTCGATGGGTTCGCCCACAGTGCAGAGGAGCCGGAAGGAGGTGGCGTAGCGTTGCGGAAGATCCGGATCCAGCCGGCGCAGGGCCCGAATCGCGGTGGGTGAGGTATGCAGTATCGTGACCCCAAGACGCTCGGAAATTCTCCAGGGTCGTGCAGCGTCCGGCCAGTGGGGAAGACCTTCGTAGAGGACGGAAGTCGCCCCGGCCAGGAGCGGGCCGTAGACGATATAGGAGTGGCCCGTGATCCAGCCGATGTCGGCCATGCACCAGTATACATCTCGCGGATTCAGATCCAGAACGTAACGAGTTGTGGCGGCGACCCAGCTGAGATACCCGCCGGTGCCATGGAAACAACCTTTGGGGCGCCCCGTCGTACCACTCGAGTACATGATAAACAGTCCCTCATTGGATTCCTGCGAAACCGCCTTGCAGGAATCTCCGGATGACTGCTCGAGCAGGGGGGTGAGGACAAACTCCCCCGGTGAGCGGATCGGGCTTTCGCTGCGGTAGTGATGGGGGGTTCGTTCAAAAACAAGGAGACCGTCCAGGCGATGGTTCTGGAGCCGGCTTTCCGCGACGGCTTGGTCGGCTTTGGTCTTGAGATCAACCCATTGACCACCCCGCGAGTAGCCGTCCATGGTGATGAGAAGACGACTGTTTGAGTCCACGATCCGGTCACCTGCGGCCTTGCCGGAAAAACCACTGAAGACGACGGAGTGGATCACCCCGAGCCGGGCACAGGCGAGCATGGCCACCGGCAGTTCGGGGACCATGGGCAAATAGAGAGTGACCCGATCGCCTGCCACGAGCGCGAAACGGTCCTGGAGGAGACAGGCCAGGCGGTTGACACGACGGGACAGCTCGCCATACGTGATGTGTTCGACCGGTGCCGATTCGTCCTCCGGTACGAAATGGTAGGCGATTCGGTCGGCTGCACCGGGCAGGTGCCGGTCGATGGCGTTGACGCAGGCGTTGAGACGGCCTCCGGCGAACCACCGGTAGAAGGGTGGTTGGGACGCGTCCAGGATCCGTTCATAAGGCCGGTCCCAAGTGAGCAGGTCGGCGTAGGCCCGAAACACCTCCGGACCGTGGGATGGGTCCATCTCATCGCGCAAGGCCTGGTCACGGACCTGCGCCACACGCGAAAAGGCCGAAGGAGGATTGATCCGGGGCTCTTCGCGCCAGTGGACGGCAATCTCGTCAGCAGAGGGGTCAGGGCCATTGGGCATGAGGGGATCTCCGTTAGCGGCTCTAGCATAAACCGATTGGGCGCGGTTTTTGCCGTGGCTGGACTCGACTGGGTAGAATCCCCTTTGGAATCCAACTTGAGGAGTTCCCCGGTGTCCGGGATGCAAGAGGGGGATGTGACCCGAGGGCGCGACCGCCCGGCCGAGAAGTGTTTCCGACTCATCCAGATTTCCGATCCGCACCTGCCGGCCGAACCGGACGGGTGGCTTAAAGCCGGAGTCCGGCCCGAGGCCCGGCTGGCCCGGATTTGTTCGGCCTTGGCGGAGGAGGAAAAGCCGGACTGTCTCCTCCTGACAGGAGATTTGGCCCATGAGGGCACCCCGGACAGTTACCGACGGCTTGCGCGTCTCATGGCCAGAACCGCCATCCCCTGGTACGTTTTGGCTGGCAACCATGATGACGAGCGGTTCATGCGCGGGTTTTTCGGCGAATCCCTGATGCCCCGGCGCATCCACCTCGGTCCATGGCGCATCCTGCTTCTGAACACGGCGTGGCCCGGTCACGTGGAGGGGCGTCTCGACCCCGGTGATCGTGCGGCGATGGTGGAAGTGCTTGTCCATGAGCCCCCAGTGCCGACACTGGTGGCGCTTCATCATCCACCCGTGACGACGGGGACCGCCTGGCTTGATGCCATCGGACTTTCGGGGGATCGGAACTGGTTGAACCCGATTCATGGATCACCGGTTCGGGCGGTGCTCTTCGGGCACATCCATGCCGCTTTCGAGACGGTCGCGGGCGGGATCCGCTACTATGGGGCCCCCTCCAGCGCGATGCAGTTCGTGCTGGGCCGGTCGGATCTGGCGATCGAGACCGGTTGGGGAGGCTGGCGAAGCTATCGTCTCTGGCCCGACGGACGCATCGACAGCCGGGTTCACCCGATTCCGTTCGAAGGGGGGATTTGAGATGTCGGCCCAACATCCTGACACCATGACACCCGGTGATCTTGTCCGCATCTACCGTCGCATGAGGGAGTACGGACTCAATGATCCCCATAGCGGAAATGCCTCACTTCGCCACGGGAGGCAGGTCTGGATTACTCCGCATGGCGCTTGGGCAGAGGAGTTGACCGAGGCGGAACTGGTTCTTTTGGATCTCGATTCGGAGATTCCAGCCAGCGCATCCTGGGATACCCCCCTCCATTGTGCAACCTACCGCAAGCGGGAGACCCATGGGGCCGTCCTTCACGGTCATGGTCTTTACAGCGTGGCCGTGAGTCTGCTCGGAGAAAGTTCATTCGAGCCCCTTGATTTTGAGGGTCGCCTGAGTTTCCCCTGCGTACCGATCGTGGATAGTTCCCGTGAAACACCCTTCGAGGATGCGGCCCGGGCGGTGTCGGAAGCCCTGCGGGAGTACCCTCTGGCCATCGTGCGTGGCCATGGCGTCTACTCGGCGGCCGCGAGCCTGGAAGAGGCTTGGCATCAGCTCGCGGCCCTGGAGTGGTCTGCCGAGCTTGCGTGGCTCTACCGGGGTCACGCCCCCAGGACGGATCGGGGAACGGCCGGTCCGGCCGGATTTCGCACGAGGTCGCGGCTTAGCCGAAAGAGCGCGAAAACCCCCAGGCGACGATCACGATCATGATCACAATGTAGATCCGGAGCCCCCAAAAGACCATCCGTTGCCAACCCGCCAGCGAAACCCGCCGGACCGGCGGGAGGGGGTCCAGCCAGTGTTCCTGCTCGAGCAGCGTGCGGATTTGCTGGGAATCGTATTCGTCGAGTTCTTTCATGACGGAACCTGGCCTAGAGAAGGACGTGGAAGGAGGAGAGACCGTAGAGTGCGTTGCACAGGATGAGCAGGATCATGAGGCCGATGGACAGGGTGTTGCGGACGGGACCATTGACCTCGTCTCCCATGAGCTCCCGGTCATTGAGCAGCATGAGCAGAAAGAGGAGGGCAGCCGGCATGAAGATCGTGGCGACCACCTGGACCGTAAGATTGAGGAAACCGAGCGGGATGGCGTGGATCATCACCACGCCGGCCGCAATGAGCACGCTCACGATTCCAGGCGCATAGAATCCCCAAGCCTGCCGGGGCCGGGCATTGAGCGAGCGGGGGATGTCAAAGGCCTCGCCGAATGCCCACGATGTGCTCGCCGTGATCACGATCGAGGCGATGAGGCCGGCCTCGAGGAGTCCCAGGGCAAACAGGCTTGCGATCCAGGGACCGAGCTGGATCTCCAAGAGGTGGATCATGGTTCCGATACTGAAATGATCTGCACCGGCCTGTCCGTGGATGTACTGCCCGCTCAGGATGATGAGGGCCATGGCCACGAGAACCATGCCGATCACGCCGATCATGAGATCCCGCCGTCCGGCATTGATGTCCTTCTCCAGAAGTCCCTTGTCGACCACGCAAGACTGCTGGAAAAACAGTTGCCAGGGCGCGATGGTGGTTCCGATGTTGGCCGAGAGCAAAATCAGGAAGGCCGGTGCCAGCAATCCGCCCGTCATGACCCAGCCCCCACCCACCAGGCTGCGTCCGATGGCCGGCCAGTCCGGGTGTGAGAAGAGGGTGATCGGGATGAACACCAGGTTGAAGGCCGCGATGAGCAGGCTGATCCGCTCCCAGGTCCAGTAGCGCAGGTACACGAGGCAGAGCACCACAAACAGGGCGCCCAGCGGAATGGTCAGGGCATAGGGCCAGCCGAACACCGCGCTGGCGACCCGGATCCCGATGAACTCTGTCATGAGGGTGAGCACATTCGCTGCCACGAGATCAAAAAGGGAGAAGGCACCCCAGAAGGGACCATAGCGCTTCCAGATCAGCTCGGCGTGCCCGCGCCGGGTCACGGCACCGAGACGGATGGTCATTTCCTGGACCAGGTAGGCCACGAATCCCAGGAGGATCATGAGCGGAACGAAGAGACCGATGCCGTACCGGGCTCCGGTCTGCATGTAGGTCACAACCCCGCCCGCATCATTGTCGCCCAGCATGACGAGAATACCGGGCCCGATGAGGGTGAGTCCCAAAAGCAGGCGGTTCCACAGGGTGGCTTGTCCATGTCTCAGCGCATGGACATGAAGCCGGTCGGCCAGCCTGAGGGAAACGTCCTCGGGCAGGGCGACCGTATCCGTCACTGACGAAGACGCGGTCCGGAGGGGGGTTTTCACCACCTCACCTCCAGTATCCAGAGCAACACCCGTCTGTGAATCATGGCCGTCATGGCACGTTTCCGGGCGCCGCACCTGACCCATCCGGTACCCGGCACCCAGGGGGGCAGGCGGGATGGGCTCTCAGGAATTTCCGGATGGCGAAGCCGCGCGTACCTCCTCCGTGGGGGTTGATCCAGCTCTGGCTTGATGGCGCGGTTTCGTCTGTCGTGGCTGGTGCGAGTGCACCGCCCACGGTCAGAAGAACCGCTTGCGGGATCGCACCGAACCACTCCGGAGGTGATGGGGGCGGCTACTGCCCATGGGTCTCCCTAGTGGCCGGGACAGCGGGAATTCTAATCTCGGATCGGCTGCTGTCAAGGCCCGAGGACGGGTCCGATGCCGGGAGGGTCGGATCAGAACTCGAGACCGAGCCCGGCACCGACATAGTGGGAGTAACCGCCCAGATTTCCCGAGAGCCGGGTACCCGCCTCGAAGTCGATCTCCATGTTGCGGCTGAGCAGGATCTGGATCCCTCCATCGGCATCGTAACCGCTTCCTTGCCCGACTCCGGTATGGCTGGCTCCGTACACCTCGAAGTAAAGCTGCCAGGGGGGGAGGAATTCCCAGGTCACGACACCATCGGGATTGAAGCTCGTATAACGGCCACCCCCAAGGTTTGAGGGCTCGGTATCCGACGTAAAGCCGGCCATGAGAGACAGCCCGACGGTCGAGGAGGGACTGTAACTCGCGACGCCGTTGATTGCGACCCCCGTTCCCGCACTCCCCTGATTGGGATCCCCGGAAGGGAGGGTCACCAGGCTTTCCGCAGCGAACTGCCAGGCCGGCGAGACGTCGAACTCGTGCTTGAGGCCGACCACCGAGGCCGTATAGCCATCGGAGCCGGGGGCCACCACCCGATTGGGTGGGAGGAATACCAGTTCGTTGTCGTGAGGAAGTCCGAACCGGACTTCCATCTCTGGGGCATTCCAGCCGCGTCCGCTACCGGAGGGGTAGAGCGTCGCGTGGGCGTAACCAGCCTCGATGACCACGTGATCCGGTCGGACGACGCAACTGCTGTCCGCCACGGTTGGTCGATCGAGCACGGCCAAGAGAGCATCGCGTCCGACGCACGGGTTGGACGAGGGATCTGGCACGGAAAGTTGTCCTTCGGCGCGGACCGGCCCGACCAGCGCTCCCAGTCCCAGGAGGCCAAAGGCCAGTGTCCGGGAGACGGCTTGGAGCCGGGATCTCTGGGTTTTCCCAAGGTTCATGGAGACCTCTTGGTTGTGGCCCGGGGGTGGGCAGAGGGGTGCAGTCTGCGGATCTCAAGGGTGAAGGAACCCATGCCGACGCCTAGAACGATCAGGATCACCAGCAGGAAGGCAAGACCCAGATGGGCCAGGTTATGGATCCGGATGCCGGTCGAAACGGCCCACTGGCCTGCGGCCGGAACCAGGAGAGTCAGGATCGCGGCGGCCACGAAGGCGGCTCCGCCCCACTTGAGGGTGCGCCCCGCCGTTCGCAGGGCAGCCTTGCGCAGGTCATCGGTTGAGAGACCGCGACTTGCAGCCCACCCTCCAAAGCTGGCGCCCGCCAGTGCCTGAACGAGTGTGGTCCCGACGCCAAACAGGGCACCCGGCACCCATCCCCAAGCTGCTGAAGGCATGGCGGGAGCGAGCACGGTGTAGATGATGAGCGCGAAGGCACCGAACCCCCAGCCCGCGATAAAGCCATGAACGAGTGGCATCCAGGGCTTGGGTTCCCGGAGCATTTGCTCGCCTGACTTGCCGGGCTCCGAATGGGGATTCCGTGTTCGGACGATCCGCCACCCTCCCCACCACATGACCATTCCGACTGCAAGCCAGACCCAGGAGTTGGTTCTTGCATCCAGGAAGGAAACCACGCCCAGAAAAGCCAGTTCGCTGGCAAGGGCGCGTTGCAGGGTAAAGGCCAGTGAGAACAAGAGTCCCATGCGCAGTCCACGCCGGCTGGAATAACCGCCGATCGCATAGCTGAAGGTGATGGGCCAGGTATGCTCATCCGGGGTGAGACCGTGAACGATGCCCAGGGCGAGGGCCGTGAGCAGGGCAAGCCCCATGGCCAGATGTCCGGGGTTCCAGAGATTCAGCATAAATCGGTCTTGTGGGTGGGGAGCGCGGGCTTGCGGCAGGATCGTTTCCGGACACAGCGCGGACAGGTCCCTTCCCAGACCATGGAATGGCTATGGATCCGGTATCCGGTCTGCTGCTCCATCCGGTGATGCAGGGATTGGGCGAGTTTGCAGGGAACCGCTTCGAGGGTTCCACAGGATTGACAGAAAAGGTGGTCATGGTGATGCCCGGACCATTCGAACCGGGTTTTGCCGTCTCCGAGCATGACGGGTTGCCACTGGCCCTGGTCGACGGCTTGACGGGCGGAGCGGAAAATGGACGAGAAATTGGAATGGATCCCGAGCCGGGCCAAGGCCTGCCGGAGTTCTTCGAGCGTCCAGGCATGCGGCTCATGGTGGCTGCGCAGGAGGGCGTCGAGTTGGGGCCGGATCTGGGAGGGTCGTGCCATGGGCACAGGGTAACCACCTGCCGGTTCAAATGCAAGTAACTTGCGTTATTCGCCGGGTCTGGGCGTCCGGACAGTTCCCCCGCGCGGATGATCCTTGAAGCGGTCATGACTCCAGAGATACTGCTCCGGCATCATCCGGATGTAGTGCTCGAGAAGCAGGTGCACACGTTTGGCGTCTTCTACGGGATCGCCTCCGGGAAAATCGGTCAAGGGCGGTTCGATCATGACCCGGAACCCATCGCGTCCCGGCAGTCTCCGGACAAAGAACGGGACGACCGGTGCCCGGCTGGCCTGGGCCAGCCGGCTCAATCCCAGGTGGGTTGGTGCGAGGTTTCCGAAAAAGGGGACCCGGGCGCTTTGTTTTCCGGTATAGCCCTGGTCCGTGGCGTACCAGACCGGGATATTGTCGGCCAGCGCGTGGAGCAGCATCCGGACATTGTCCCGTGGAATCGCGATCCGCGTCCGCCGCTGTCTCCCCTGCCGCATGAGACGGTCTAGAACGGCGTTATTCCCAGGACGATAGAGCGCACCGACCGGGATCTTGCGGCTGATGAACCGGGCCCCGATCTCGAGCGCGGTGAAGTGACCGGTGAGGAGGAGCGCACCCCGGCCACGGGCCAGGGCCTCCTCCAAGTGCTCGAGCCCCTCGATCGTGACGGGTGGGAGCCGCTCATCGGAGCGCCACCAGCCCATGGCCGTTTCGATGAATCCCATGCCGAGCGCCTGGAAGTGGGCTCGGGCGAGCCGACGGATCTCCCGGGGGGGTTTTTCCGGAAAACAGCGTTTCAGGTTGTCTCTGGTGATCGCCCGACGCCGGGGTTGAAGGGCGGCGTAAAGCAGCCCAAAACAGGAGCCCAGGGCCGGTTCACAGGCGTAGGGCAGCTGGCCTGCCGAATACACCAGAGCCGCAGCCGCCCAGAGGGGCCAGTGCCGCGGTTTCCAGAGAGTCGGTGGAGTGTGGGCTTCCTTCAACGGTCAGCGTGGGTCGCACAGTGGGCGCATGGTATGATTCCCAGGCATTTTGGCATATTCCCGGATGCCCATGGGGATCGATTTTTCGAAGACACGCGTGCTCGTCGTGGGCGATGTCATGCTGGACCGCTACTGGACCGGCGAGACGGAGCGGATTTCCCCCGAAGCCCCGGTTCCGATCGTCCGGATTTCGGACCGCCATGAACGGCCGGGCGGTGCGGCCAATGTGGCGGTCAACCTGGCCAGTCTGGGTTGCGGTGCGGATCTCATCGGCGTTATCGGTGACGACGAAGAGGGTCGTCGGCTTGTTGAATTGCTGGAGGCGTCGGGGGTCCGACCGGATCTCGTTGTCGACCCGGGCTTCCGGACCATCAGCAAGCTGCGGGTCCTGTCACGGCACCAACAGTTGGTCCGGCTCGACTTCGAGGAGGCACCCCGGCACACTTGGGATGATGTCCTGTGTTCGAAACTGCCGGATGTCTCTGGAAGCTGCCAGCTCTTGATCCTGTCGGATTATGGCAAGGGGACCTTGAACCGGACGGCCGAATGGATCCAGAAGGCCAGAAAACAGGGCAAACCGGTGATCGTGGACCCCAAGGGGCGGGATTTCGCAAAGTATCGAGGGGCCACTCTTTTGACTCCGAACCGGGCAGAGTTCGAGGCAGTGGCTGGGCCCTGTCCGCAAAGATCCGACCTCGAGTCACGCGGGCAGCGCCTGCGGGCTGATCTTGCGCTGGACGGCCTGCTCATCACGCTGGGCGAAGAGGGCATGATCCTCATCGGGGCCAATGGCAAAGTGCTGTCCCTGCCTGCGGAGGCGCATGAAGTCGCCGACGTCACAGGAGCTGGAGATACAGTCGCAGCCACACTAGGGGCAGTCCTTGCCACCGGAGCCGGACTGGAGGAGGCGGCTCGGCTCGCGAACCGGGCCGCCGGAATCGTCGTGGCCAAACTCGGTGCGGCCCAGGTCACGGCAGCTGAACTCTTCGGGATCCCCGCCGGCCATCCGGCCTTTTCCGGTGTGGTCGATCCGGAGACATTGATCCGTCTCGTCCGCGACTTCCGCTCCCGTGGGCTTCGGGTGGTCATGACCAATGGCTGCTTTGATCTCCTCCATGCCGGTCATGTGCGATACCTGGCTCAAGCGCGAGCGCTCGGCGATGCGCTCATCGTCGCGGTCAACTCCGATCGCTCGGTCGGGGTCCTCAAGGGGTCTGGGCGTCCCCTCATCCCCCTGGAACAGCGCATGGCGGTCCTCGCGGCTCTCGGTTCGGTGGACTGGGTCGTGCCGTTTGACGAGGAAACACCGGAACGGCTGATCTGCCGCCTCCTCCCGGACATCCTGGTCAAAGGGGGAGACTGGAAACCGGAATCCATTGCGGGGGCGAGCTGTGTCGTGCAGGCGGGTGGCTCAGTAAAAGTCTTGCCCTATCTGGAGGGGCACTCGACCACCCGCATCATCGACTCGATCCGGAAACCACGGACGCGGGAGGAATGAATGTGGGAGTGCCTTTACGAGTTCTGTATGACCGTCGTCTCCCCGTTCGCCTTGGGGTGGCTGGATCGCAAGGGCCGGCAACAAACCGGACACTCTACTGCTTGGACTGAGCGATGGGGGCGAATCCCCTCCCAGCCTGGCCCGACCTTCTGGATCCATGCCTCTTCGCTGGGCGAGCTGCAGGTGGCCCTCAATCTGGTCCGGGGCCTGCACGAGCAGGAGCCGGACCTGCCGATCGTCATGACCACCTTTACGGCGACCGCGCGGGAGCAGGCCGAAAAAGCGCTCGGAAGCTCGACGCCGGTTCACTTTCTGCCTTGGGACCGTGGGACTTGGGTCGAGCGCTTCCTGAATCGCCTTGAGCCTGCAGTCGGGATCATCATCGAGACCGAAATCTGGCCTACCCTCATCCACCGGGCTTCGGAGTGGGGCATCCGCATGGCCATCGTCAACGGCCGGATCTCCGACCGGTCGCTCGGACGATATGAGCGCTTTTTGCCGCTTTTTGGTCCTGCCTTGCGCAGGCTGGATCGGATCTGGGCCCAAAACGAGATGCATGCCCGGCGCTTCATTGCACTGGGGGTGGATCCCGACCGGGTCCGTCTGGGTGGCAACCTGAAGTTGAGGGGGCGACCCTCGGCCGAGGCAGCTGAAAAAGGGCAGGTCCTGCGTCTTGAGATCTTGGGCGGGCATCCCGCTTGGATCGCCGGCAGTGTCCGGGAGGGAGAAGAGCGCATGATGCTTGAAGCCCAGCAGTGGGTACGGACCCGCCTACCGCAAGCGATTGCCGTTCTGGCCCCTCGACATCCGGAACGGGCGGAGGCGATTCAAGCCGAAAACGAAATCTGGAGACTCCCCTTGGCCCGTCGCAGCCTCGGTCAGGTGCCGGAGCCGGGCGGGATCCTGGTCCTCGACACCATTGGGGAACTGACGGCGTTCTACGCTGCGGGGGATGCCGCCTTCATCGGAGGGAGCCTCGTGCCGCTCGGCGGTCACAACCTGATCGAGGCCATCGAACAGGGTTGCCCGGTGATCATGGGGCCTTCCCATGGGAACGTCCGTGAAGCCGTCGACCGGCTCGTCCAAGCGCGGGCCATGGCCATCATCCAGGATCCGGATGAATTGGCACGCGAGGTCCTGACCCTCTTGACCCAACCGGTCGAACGGGCGGACCGGGCCGAACGCGCCCTGCAGATCATCACCGAGGCCCGAACCGGTCAAGACAGCCTCGTGGCGACTCTTCTGGATTGGTGGCGGCAGATCCGGTCCGCTGCAGCAGAGACGGGTCTGCGGAGCTCAATGCAGGAGAAAGTGGTTGATTGACTGAATCACCGCAGGCGTGAGCGTTCCGGCATCCTGGTCCAGGGTCAAAACCGCGATCAGGTAGTTGTAGCGGCTCAGGGCGTAGCTTTCCTCGGCCGTGAGCAGGGTCTGACGGGCCGTCAGGACATCGACCATGGTCTGCGTGCCGACCTTGTAACCCGCTTCGGTTGCCCGGAGGGCGATCCGGCTCGAGCGCACGCTCTGCTTGAGTGCCCCGACCTGTGCCATCTCCGAGATCACGGACAGGAAATCGGTCCGTGTGCTGGAAACCGTTGTCCGCTCGGTGGTGGCGCTTTGGGCGAGGTCAGCCTCATACTGGTAGCGCGCCTGCCGGGCCCGGGAGGCAATGAGTCCGCCCGAATAGATTGGCCAACTGAGATCAATCCCGAGAACGTTGGTGTTGGTCCCGGAAACAGCGGGTGCCGAGAGAGAAGCCGTTGGCGAAGCTTGGGATGACGTGCCGGTCGTAAAACTGCGACCGTGGCTCAGCACGAGGTCAAGGGAGGGATAGCCTTGGGCTCGCTGTACGCGAACATTGGCGTGCCCGGCCTTGGCTGCCAGCCGTGCCGCGATCAGGCTTGGGTTCTGGGCGAGAGCCTGGCTGATCCAGTGGTTGAGATTATCCGGCTCGGGCCGGGCAAGTGGCAGCTCGCGAACAAGCGGACGCAGATGAACGACGGGGACGCCGATCAGGGCCTCGAGTGCCTGTTTGGCGGTCGTCAGGCTGAGTTTGTCGGCAATGACCTGGGCGGCGGCCTGATCATAGGAGGCCCGGGCCTGCTCTGCCGCCGTGACCGGTTGAAGCCCCACCTTGTATTGCTCTTCCGCCAAGGCCAGCTGGCTCGCGAAGGCTTTTTCCGCAGCCCGTTGTGCCGCGAGGACGTCCTCGGCGTAGAGCACGTTGAAGTAATCCTGGCTCACGGCAAGGAGGATGCTTTGGATGGAGGCGTTGAGTGTGGCCAGGGCTTCCGCCCCGGTCAGGTCCGCCTCATGCAGAGACTGCCAGTCTGCCCAGTTGAAAAGGGTTTCGGTGAGCTGTGCCGTGTAGGCCCGGGTGGGAGTGTTCGAGGCACTGAGACCTGTGAAATAGGCGAACTTGTTGCCGGGAATCGAAAAGCTGGAAACCCGGGTCGAGTCTGTATTGACCTGGGTCAGGGAGGCGGACAGGCTCACCTGCGGCAAGAGAGCGGCCAAAGCCTGGGGACGTGCCTCCTCGCTGGCCTTGGCGATGGCCAGTGCCTGCTGATACTGGGGATCGTTGTGCAAGGCCAGCTGGTAGACCGTCCAGAGATCCATGGTCCGGCCGGGTGGGCTCAGGCCGAGCAGGAACAGTACAGCCGGAAGGAGGGGGAGAAGGGCGAAGCGCGATCGCATCAGATAAACCTCAGGCGTTTTACTGGAGTATATCAGTATTCATCAAGTCTGGAAAGTTCCAGGCACGAAAGACCGCTCGATCAGGAAAACCGGAAATCCGGGGGTTGAGGGGCGTTTTTCAGCGGGGGAATGCGGGTTTCAAACAGGCGCGTCTCCTCGAAAGAAGCACTGTCGCCCAGGCGTCGGATGAGGCGTGCACTCTGGACCAGGTTCGTGCCGAGAACCATGAACAGACGTCCATCCACTTCGAGAGCCTTGTAAAAACTGGTTTCCGGCAGATAGAGCGACCCCGTCAGGGCAATGGCATCAAAGCGTTCCTCCAGGAGTGGTGCCGGAAGAGCATGACCGTCGGCGGCAAGGTACCGGATCGGTTGGCGGAGCCCGAGTGCCTGGTGACGCTGCTTCGCGGCTTGAATGAAATCCGGATGGAGGTCCACTGTGGTAAGTTCCCGGCCGAGGCAGGCGAGACAGGCGGTCAGGTATCCTGAACCCGTGCCGATTTCCAGGATCCGTTCCCTTCCGACCAGACCCAGGGCTTGGGCCAGTCGAGCCTGAAAGGAAGGGGTCAGCATCGCCTCGCCATGATCCAGGGGAATCTCGCAATCGGCATAGGCCAGTTTTTGGAATGTGTCGGGGACAAAGATCTGGCGGGGAATCTCGTCGAAAACCGCAAGCACGGCCGGGTCCAGAACCCCGCCGGCCCGGATCTGCTGTTCCACCATCTGGTGGCGGGGCGCGGTTACATTGAAGTCGAGCATGGAACGACTGGGTGGCGCGACTGCTCAGCGCTCAATGGTAGCATAGGACCTTCCCCAGGCGGACGCGTTGACGGACACAGAGAGCCGCATGACCACGGAAAAAATGAAACGAAGCCGACGACGCACGGGGAAGGGAGGGGATAGTGGCGGTTCGGGGGATTTTCCCTTCGGCAGCCGTTCCTCTGTTGTGGTTTTGGGACAGCCGAGGACTTGGCTACGGGATTTTTACTACTGGCTGCTGACCACCCGCTGGAGCTGGTTTCTCCTGTTTGTCTTCGGTGTCTACATTCTGGTCAATTGTGTGTTCGGCCTCTTGTTCTGGCTGGATCCGGGCGGGATCGCGAATCTCGCTCGGGGCTCGTTCTGGGATGCGTTTTTTTTCAGCACCGAGACGCTCACGACCCTGGGTTCGGGTTTCTGGTATCCGGCCGACCGCTATAGCGAAGTCCTGACGGCTCTCGAACCCATGATGGGTCTCATGGGCCTCGCGCTCGTGACGGGTGTGATGTTTGCCCGGGTTTCGCGACCCTCTTCCCGGATCCGCTTCAGTCGCCATGCGCTCATTACACCATTTCAAGGGACCCCGACTTTGGTGTTCCGTCTGGCCAACAGTCGCCATAATCTCATCACAGGAGGGACCCTGGGTGTTTATCTCATTCGTTCTGAAAAAAGCCGAGAAGGACGGGCACTCCGCCGCATCCACGAACTGCCGCTGGTGAGGTCGCAGACACCGCTGTTTGCTCTCACCTGGCTTGTCATGCACGAGATTCGCCCGGGCAGCCCACTGGCTGCTTTCATCGATCCGGACTCGTTCCCTCCCGGGGATGACGATACCTTTATCCTGGTCAACTTTACCGGGCATGACCGGACCTACGGCCAGGCGGTCCATGCCCAGCATCTCTACCGGATGGGCGACCTGCGCTGGAACCGCTGGTTTGCCGACGTCACGGAGCGGCGGGCCGACGGACGTTGGCAGATTGATTACGAGCGTTTCGACGAACTCGTCGACTGATCGGCCGGCTTGCTATACTGGAACACCGGTCGACCCAGTCGGGTCGACCAGGCAAGCCGGGGGTGCCCTGGGTGGGCTGAGAAAGACCCTTGGAACCTGATCCGGGCAAAACCGGCGGAGGGAAGGCTTGCGGGCATGGGCCCGGGCGTGATCCTCGCTCCGCTTCCTGGAGGTGAACCGTGTCCAGACCCGAAACTCGCATCGAAGACAGCCTGGAGCGTCTGGTCCCCAAGCTGCCTACGCCTCCCCAAGGTTCGGAGCGTCGTTACGAGACCGGAGCGCGCCCCGACCTCAGGGTGCCCTATCGCGAAGTGATCCAGAGCCCGACCCTCCGGGAGGGAGTGATTCGGCCCAATCCGCCGATCCCGCTCTACGATACCTCGGGAGCCTATGGGGACCCCGCCCTCGAGAAAGATTTCCGCCGCGGGTTAGACCCCATCCGAGCCCACTGGATTGCCGAACGGGCCGATACGGAACCCGTCGACTTCCCGCTTGCCACCGAACGCTTGCGGGCCGGTCACCCTTTCCGCAACCGGAGGATCCATCGCGCACGTCCGGGTTTTCGCGTGACCCAGCTCCACTACGCACGGGAGGGGCGGATCACGCCCGAGATGGAGTTCGTCGCGCTGCGCGAGAACGTTCGTCTCACACAACTGCGGGAAGATCCCCGGTACGAGCGGCTCCTCGGACAGCATGCCGGTTGGGCAGGCCTGCCGCCTGTGGTCACCCCGGAATGTGTGCGTCAGGAGATCGCCGCGGGCCGGGCGATCCTGCCTGCCAATATCAACCATCCAGAACTGGAACCGATGGTCATCGGCCGCCGGTTCCGGGTCAAGGTCAACAGCAACATCGGCAATTCTGCCGTGACCTCCTCGATTGCCGAAGAAGTGGAGAAGCTGGCCTGTGCCGTGCTCTGGGGTAGTGACACGGTGATGGATCTGTCGACCGGGGGAGAGATCCACGAGACCCGCGAATGGATCCTGCGGAACTCACCGGTCCCGATCGGGACCGTCCCGATCTACCAGGCGCTGGAAAAGGCGGGCGGAAAAGCCGAGGCACTCGACTGGCCGGTGTTCCGTGAAACCTTGATCGAGCAGGCCGAGCAGGGAGTGGATTACTTCACAATCCACGCGGGTGTCCGGCTTGCCCATCTCCCGCTCACGGCCCGCCGGGTCACCGGCATCGTCTCCCGCGGGGGGTCGATCCTCGCGTACTGGTGTCTCGCCCACCACGAGGAAAACTTCCTCTATGCCCATTTCGACGAACTGTGCGAGATCCTCGCAGCCTACGACGTATCGGTTTCACTGGGTGACGGACTGCGGCCGGGATCGATTGCCGATGCCAACGACGAGGCCCAGTTTGCGGAACTGGCCACCTTGGGCGAACTGACCCGGAAGGCCTGGGACCATGGTGTCCAGGTCATGATCGAGGGGCCGGGGCACATTCCTCTGCAGCGGATCCCCGAGAATGTCGAGCGTGAGCTGGCCCTCTGTGCCGAGGCTCCGTTCTATACCTTGGGACCGCTCACGACCGATATTGCACCTGCCTATGATCACATCACCTCGGCGATCGGTGCCGCAGTCATCGGAGGAGCCGGAACCGCCATGCTCTGCTATGTCACGCCCAAGGAGCATCTCGGGCTTCCCAACCGGGCCGATGTCCGGGATGGACTCATGGCCTACCGGATTGCGGCTCACGCGGCCGACCTCGCGAAGGGTTTCCCGGGTGCCCAGCTCCAGGACAATGCGCTCAGCCTGGCCCGTTACGAGTTCCGATGGGAAGACCAGTTCAACCTGTCGATCGATCCCGAGCGGGCCCGGAGCTTCCATGACGAGACCCTCCCCAAGGAGGCACACAAGACCGCCCATTTCTGTTCCATGTGTGGACCGCATTTCTGCTCGATGAATCTCACCGAGGAAATGCGGATGCTGGCGGATCGGCAGGGTATCCCGGTCGATACGCTTCGTCAAACCGGTCTCCGTGAAAAGGCCAGGGAGTTCAACACCCGCGGGGCGGGGGTCGACGGAGATCCCCGGCCGGGCTATTGAAGTTTCACGGAAATGGGTGTCACTTTCCCCCATTTTCTCCTGTCGGGGTGGCGGGAACCTGCAGGTTGTCACGCCAGGCGGTGAACGGGGTGGTATAAAAGCGCTTGAGGCGGTCTACCCGGCGTGGTCCACCCAACATCCCGGCCGGCCGCGCTCGAATGGCGGGGAGTGTTGCTGATCGGTTCGTATTCTATCAGCATATTGGTATCGAAAAAGTGATGCGATTGTACTAATATGATTCTCTCGGCTCGTGATCTCGGTTTCAGCCCGGAGGCGGAGTTTCGCGACCGGACTCAAATGCAGTTCATCGCTCTCCTCATGCGGCAGGGGGCCAGCCGCCTCATCCTCTAAGGCGGGATGGCCATTCGGGTGCTCTACGCAAGCATGCGTCTCGCCTAAGGATGTAGATTTCGACTGTGAAGACAACGTCTCACAGCAGTCCATGCAGACTCACATGAACAAGGCACTCTCGCAGGCGGCCCGACTTGTGGGCCTGAGAGGGGTGGAGGTCACCCAGACGAAACGGGTCGAGCGCTCCGCCCGGTGGCGGATCAAAGCCGTTTGAAACACCGATTGCATACCGTATTCCGCCGTTCAATGTCCGCGTATACGGATCGGCCGCAATGGCGGGCGGCAAGGTAAACGCGTTACTGAGCGAGAATCGGAGTGTTCCGCGTGATGTGTACGACCTGGCGGAATTGACACGGCACGGTGCGGATCCGACGGAACTTTGGATTCGCCGCATTCCACGACAGGTCCTCGAGTGGAAACGGCCGGTCGTCCTGCGCAAGATCGAGATCATCGATTTTGCTAGGGCTGCCGCGGAGCTGCTGCCCTACATCGCCCCAGAGATACGGCAGTCCCTAGACGAGGCCCGCTGGGATGAGATGCGCCTCGACGTTGCACATCATGTGGAGGGGTGGATGGACTCCGCTGTCGCACGCGCCGAGGACTCTGGTGAGGAGGATTATGTCCAGACCACCGACAGCGATCTTGCTGGGCGCTGAGGCGTCAGCGTCCTGACGATCCCCATGCTTGCTGCGGTTCTCTCGGACCGTTGCAAGTCACCGACGCGCAACACACTTTTTCGATGGGTCCGTGAACAGGTCGCAAGTGGTGTTTTGCGACCCATCACGCGCGGACTCTATCTCAACCAATTAGCGGCACCGAAACCGACTGCTGCCGAAGCTGCCGGATTTGTAAGGACCGGAGCGGTCGTCAGCCTTCAGACCGTGCTGGGCGAAGCCGGTATCACGAACAGTTTTCCCGATGTCGTAACGAGTGTGGTTCCTCACGAACGCGACCATGTGCCGTCCGTGAGGCCGGTACAGGCGGCCGACATCGAATTCCGCTTCCACTCCATGCCGGTGCGACTCCTCGACGACCGAGCCGGACAGCTGGAGGACCGTATGGACCTGGACGCCAAGTATCCTCGGGCAACCGCGGAGAAGGCGTTGCTGGACTGGCTGTACCTTGGTGAATCCCGTTACTCGAGAATCGCGGGCCCACCTCTTGATGTCGAGGTGGAGCAGCTCAACAGCCGCGACTGCGCAGGCTGGCCCGGTCCATGGAGCTCACCGAGCAACTCCAAGCCTGGCGGGCACAAAAGTAGAGATACGATCTCGACCCCGATGTGGGAGAGAATACTTCTAACCACCTGTAGCCCAAGGTCCTGATTCCGCCACACCTGCTAGCATAAAACTGTGCGAGGCCAGAGCTCTGCGGAAGCCAGTGGCCTTATTTTCCGGAGACCGCCGGTCTGGATTGTGGCACTGCCTTTGTCCAATCCGTCCTGCAGCCAGCTTTGATATCAGCATCGACTGTACAGGTCGCAGAGCTCCTGGTGACCGAATCGATGAAGACGACGTCTATGGCTTGTAACCCAGCATCTGCCATCCCGATCACTGGATTTGGAAAACCATTACTCTTCCGGGATGCGATCTCTCTACAATCGCTCGCCATGGCGATTGAGAGCAACTTCTGTCTGGAAGGAGACGGATCCCTCCCCTCAACTAAGGATCCGGGTGGTTCCAGGCCAGAGGTCTGCAGAGCCCCGGTCGGGCTGCGGCGGGGCCACGGTTCCCGCCCGTGGGGAATCCCGGTGGAAGGGACGGGGCGGATCCGGGATGTGATTGCAGCGCGTTAGAGAATGTATCGGCTCAAGTCTTCGTTGCCGGCAATCCCGGAGAGACGGCTCTCGACATAGGCCCGGTCAATCACGATTTCACGACCCCGGATGTCCGGAGCCTGGAAGGAAGCGGCCTCGAGCAGACGCTCGAGCACGGTATGCAATCTCCGGGCCCCAATGTTTTCCGTGCGGGTGTTGACCTCGTGGGCAATCTCCGCGATGCGTTGTACGCCGTCGGGTTCGAAGCGCAGGATCACGCCTTCGGTGGCCAGGAGGGCAGAATACTGACGGGTCAGTGAATTCTCGGGTTCGGTGAGGATGCGGACGAAATCGCCGCTCGAAAGGGCCTGGAGCTCGACCCGGATCGGCAACCGTCCCTGGAGTTCGGGAATGAGGTCTGCGGGCTTGCTCGTGTGGAAAGCTCCCGAGGCAATAAACAGGATATGGTCGGTGTGAACCAGCCCATAACGGGTACTCACGGTTGAGCCTTCGATCAGGGGGAGGAGATCGCGCTGGACCCCCTCGCGGGAGACATCCGCCCCGCCCACCGTCTCGTCCGATCGGCGGGTGATCTTGTCAAACTCGTCGATGAAGACGATTCCATCCTGTTCCACGGCCGTGATGGCCCGGGCACGGAGTTCGTCCTCATTGACCAGCTTGAGCGATTCCTCCTCGAGCAAGCGCTTCCTGGCTTCCCCGACGCGCAGCCGCTGGCGCCGGCTCTGGCCCGATCCCGCCAGCTGGCGGAACATCTGGTTGAGCTGGCCGCTCATTTCCTCGAGTCCCGGTGGTGTCATGATCTCGAGCCCTGCGGGATTGGTGGTCAGCTCGATTTCAATCTCCTCCGGGTCGAGGGATCCGGAGCGCAGTGCATCGCGCAACGCGGCACGCGAGGTCCCCGGACGCGATCCTTGGGGTGGGGCGAATCCGTAGGGACTCGGTCCCTGACCGGAGAGTGCATCCAGGATGCGGTTTTCGGCCGCCGTTTCCGCTTGGAGTGCGACCTCGTGCACGGCTGCTTCGCGTTCCATCTTGACGGCCATCTCCGCAAGATCCCGGATGATCGAATCCACGTCGCGGCCCACATAGCCCACTTCGGTGAACTTCGTGGCCTCGACCTTGAGAAACGGGGCATGGGCCAGGCGGGCCAGGCGGCGTGCAATCTCGGTTTTGCCGACCCCGGTGGGGCCGATCATCAGAATGTTCTTGGGGGTGACTTCCGCGCGCAGCTCGGGTGCGAGCTGGGCGCGGCGCCAGCGATTGCGCAGGGCAATGGCGACCGCCCGCTTGGCTTCGTCCTGTCCAATGATGTAGTGGTCCAGTTCCGCGACAATTTCACGCGGGGTCATCGGGGTCAGGGCCATCGGGTCAACGCTCCGTCCGAACAGTCGTCGTGGATCAAGCGGGGAGAGGAAGTTCTTCGACCAGGATTTCCTGGTTGGTGTAAATGCAGATCCCGGCAGCAATGCCGATTGCTTCCCGGCACAGGGTCGGGGCATCCAGGTCCGTATGCCGGAGGAGTGCCTGGGCCGCGGCCTGCGCGTAGGGTCCGCCAGATCCAATGGCAATGAGGCCATCCTCCGGCTCCAGGACATCGCCGTTTCCGGAAATGAGAAAGGCCCGTTCCCGGTCCGCCACAGCCAGCATGGCCTCGAGCCTGCGCAGGATCCGGTCACTGCGCCAGTCACGAGCCAGCTCCACCGCGGCACGTGCGAGTTGTCCGCTGTGCTTTTCCAGCTTTTCCTCGAACCGCTCGGCCAGGGTGAAGGCATCCGCCGTGCCTCCGGCAAAGCCTGCCAGCACACGGTCGTGGTAGAGGCGACGGATCTTCCGGGCATTGGCCTTGAGGATGGTCTGCCCGAAGGTGACCTGACCGTCTCCTGCCATGGCGACCCGGTCACCCCGACGGACACAGAGGATCGTGGTGCCTTCGAAAGCCGGCAATCCTCCCCGCTCGCTCATCGATTTTCCTTGCCGGACGTGGTTTTTTCCCGCCGAGCACGGGGATGGGTTTGATCATAGACCCGGGCCAGGTGCTGGAAATCGAGATGGGTGTAGATCTGGGTGGTGGAAAGATGCTGGTGGCCGAGAAACTCCTGGATCCCGCGGAGGTTGCCGCTTGATTCCAGGAGATGGCTGGCACAGGAGTGGCGGAAGAGGTGCGGGTGTAGCCGGGCACCGATGCCTTCCCGAATCCCGTAGCGGGCGAGCCGTGCCTGGATGGTCCGGGGGGCGATCCGGGACCCCCGCGTGCTTACGAAGAGCGCTCTCTCTCCCGGGTTTCGAGCCGGGCGCACGCGGAGCCAGGCCGCGAGTGCCTGAAGTGCCGGGACCCCGACGGGAACGACCCGCTCCCGGTTGCCCTTTCCACGGACCCGGACCAGTCCCGATTCCGCATGGAGGTCTGCCACGTCCAGTCCTACGAGTTCCGAGAGCCGGAGGGCGGAGGAATAGAGCAGTTCGAGTACGGCACGATCGAGGTGGTCGCCGATTGTACTCGGGGGCTGGGTGAAGAGGCGACCCATCCGGTCCACGTCCAGGATGGCGGGCAGACGGCTCCGGTTTTTGGGGGGGCGAACCAAAAGTGCGGGATTCCGGGTGGTCAGCCCCTTTCGGATGAGATCCCGGTACAGGCTCCGCACCGCGGAGAGATCGCGGGCCAGTGTGCGGGGAGAGGTGCCGGACCGGGTCCGGGCCGCCAACCAGCGGTGCAGAGTCTCCGGCTCGAGCAGCTCCCATCGTCCGATTCCCTCCCCGGCCAGGAAACCGCCCAGGCTCTCGAGACTCTGCCGGTAGGTCTGGATCGTGGCAGCCGAGAGCCGGCCCGTCTGGCCGAGTTCATGGAGGAAAGCGTCGATCGTGGATTTAAGATCCGGATTCATGGGGTTGAGAGGCCGAATGCGGTCGAGAGAAGTTCCCCCAGGCGATGGAGGTAGGTGGTGGCCAGGCCCGGGCGGAAATGGTCGGGGTCGGCGAGCCCCAAGGCCAAAAAGCCGATCTCATGATGCGAGGGGCCGAGCGCAATGAGCGCGATTGAACGAAGGTCCGGGTGCTTGTCCCCGAACAAGGAAACACCCATCGCCTCGCCCAGCCGTCCGCAGTAGGGGTGTTCGGTATCCCAATCCTCAGGAAGGAGCTTGGCGGGTTTTTCAGGTGCAATCCGGAATCCGGCGATGGGCCGGGGTGGGCTGATCCAGAGGGTCCCGGCCACGGCGTCAACGGCGAGCATTTCCCGGAGGTGGCTCATCAGGGCGGGATCGGTGGTTGCGTTTTTCCGGGTCAGGAAATGGAGGGCAACTTTGTGCAGGCGGTCGAAAAGCTGGTCATTGTGGCGTCCCGCCTCGAGAAAATCGTTGAGCCGGCGTTCCAGGCGCTGGTTCTGCCGGCGCAGGACCTCCACCTGTCGTTCGATCAGGGAGACCGTCCCTTCAGGCTGTGCGTGGGGGATCCTGAGCTGGCTGAACAAGGCCGAATGTTCCTGGAAGAACTCCGGGTGGTCGGCGAGAAAGTCAAGAACCATTTGCGCGTTGGCGTTGGGTCGAGTGGTGGATTCAGGAGGAAGGGGGAATTTTTCGTTCACAGGGAAAGGACTCCGGAAAAAACCCGGGTAGCCGGGCCCGTCATGTAAAGGGGATGGTTTTCGCCTTCCCATTCAATTTCGAGAATGCCACCCGAAAGATGCACGGAAACCACCGGATCGACCCAGTCCATGAGACGGCTCCAGGCGACAGCTGCGCAGGCGCCGCTGCCGCAGGCGAGGGTTTCTCCGGCGCCCCGCTCATGCACGCGGAGACGGAGCTTCCCACGGTCCACAATCTCGATAAACCCGACGTTGGTCCGTTGCGGGCAGCGGGGATGGTGTTCGAGTGCCGGTCCGAGCTTGTTGACCGGTGTGGTGGAAAGACGCTGGACACGGAGCAGGAGGTGGGGGTTGCCCATTGAGACCGCACCGACCGTGAACTCCATTCCGCTGACATCGATCGGATAGCTCAGGGCGCGGGACGGGGCCACGAAGGGAATCTCGGCCGGCTCGAGCCGGGGTGTTCCCATGTCCACTCGGATCCGGTCCGGAGCCATGCACTGGGCACGATGCTTGCCCCCCGGTCCCTCGAATTCGAGGAGGGTCTGCTCGGGGATCCCGAGGTCATAGGCATAGCGCGCAAGACAGCGGAGGCCGTTTCCGCACTGTTCGGCCTCGCTGCCGTCCGCATTGAAGACCCGGTAACGGAAACGGTTTCCATCCAGGGGTTCGAGCAAAAGGACCTGGTCACAGCCCACCCCGAGCCTTCGGTCGGCAATGGCCCGGATGTTCGCGGAGTCCGGCCGGAACGCCGGTTGGTCGATCACGACGAAATCGTTTCCCAGCCCCTGCATCTTGGTAAAACCAAGGGACCGATCCGCCGGTCGGGTCTCTGCCCTTGGGCCGCTCCCGACGACATCGACGCGGGGCATTTTGCCGCGGTCATCCGCGGTGGATCCGATGCGCATACCCTTCATTATATGCGGTGTGCCGGATCCCGGTTCTGCCTATAATCGGCGGAAACCCGGCCGGAGGGGAAGGCCATGATACAGGTACGTCATCTGCTGGAAAAAAAGGGGGCCCAGGTATTTTCGGTGGGTCCGGAAGACAGTGTGTACCAGGCACTCGAGTCGCTGGCGCGCCACGATATCGGAGCCTTGGCCGTCGTGGAGTCCGGCCGGCTGGTCGGGATCTTCTCGGAGCGGGATTATGCCCGCAAGGTGGTGCTCCAGGGGCTGACCTCGAAGACGACCCGGGTGCGGGCTCTCATGAGTCCCAATCCGGTCACCGCCGCGCTCGAAACCTCGATTGCCGACTGCATGCGGCTCATGACCGAACATCGGATCCGCCACCTGCCGATCCTGGAGGCCGGGCAGCTTGTCGGGCTTGTGAGCATCGGGGACATCGTGAAGGGACTTTTGGCCGAGCAGGAGGCGCTCATCGGGGATCTGCGCGACTACATCGGAGGGAAAAGCTGACGAGACGCCTTCAGGGAGCCCGTCCGGTCGTTGCCTGGGCCGGGTCGAGCGGGATCAGCGGGTAGAGGGCGTGGAGAAGGCGGGCAGTCGAGACCAAGGATCCGCTCTCAAAGATCCGCCTGAGGTGGCCACCCGGCCCGTAGATTTCGAGTGGATCCTCATGGCTCGGGTTGGAGTGGATGCCGTGGGGATTGAGTGGGTTGTGCCAGCGAAGTTCGGGGATCGCTCCCGGGTGGGTGGAGGCCGGGACCCGGCCGAACCAGACGTGGAATCCCTCCTTGACCACCTGGTCGAGGAGGGGAGGCGGTCCGGTCAGAAACTCCCAGAGAAGGTCTTTTGGCTTCCAGCCGAAAATCTTCTGGAAGCGGGCCAGGGTCGAGGGACCGGCCGATTTCGGATCCAGGTTGAAGGAGAGCAGAACGACCCGGTCGGCCCAGCCACTCGCCCGGATGGCATCCGCGTACTCGACGTAGTGATGGGCAATCAGGGGGCATTCTTCGCGACAGTAAGGGGAGATAAAGCTCACCACCTGGATGCGTCCCCTGAGCGAAGTTGAGGAAATGCGCCCACCCTGCTGGTTGGTCAGTGTGAAGATCGGTTCGAGCGGGGCCGGAGCGGCTTTCTCGCGCGGTTGCGCAGATTGTCCAAGCAGGATCAGGAAGACGAGCCCGACCAAGAGCCCCCCCAGGGCCATGCCGATCCAGAGAATGCGGAAGGGGGTGAGCTGGAAATAGCGACGGGTCGGAGAGGCGGGAGCAGGCATGGGTGGTCGGCGAACGGTGCACGTGCAAGGTGATTTTACAGCTTGTCATGGATCCTCACAGGCTCTATGCCTCGGGAGACGGCGAGGGCCGAAGCGGTGACGAAAACAATCCAGTTCACGACGAAGGTATGGATCCAGAGGGTCTCCGTGAAACCAAATAGGGAGAATCCCAAGACAAAAAGCTCCATGAAGACGCGAAGTTCATATGGCCCCGGATGTTCCGGCCCACGGCCGATTCGCACTAACGCGTAGTAGAACCAGAGAAGGGCGGCCAGGCCCAAAAGACCTTCGGTGGCGAGCTGGTTGAAAAAATCGTTGTGCGCATGCTGGTAACCCCAGACCACAGGAGGAACCTGCCCGTCCCGGATCCGCCAGGCTGCATCGGATTCGAAGGATCCTGTTCCTGCTCCCAACCACGGATGTTTCAGGAAAATCAAAAAGGCGGTTCTCCAGAGTGCGAGCCGGTTGCCGATCGAGTTGCCCCCCGGGTCGTAGCTGAACTCCCAAGGATAGGTGGTCACCGGAATGAAGTTCAGTGTCCAGCCGGGATGAAGGTAGAAGGTAAGCGGGGCGAAGCGGCCGGCATCTCCGATGGCCGAATAAAGTCGAAACCTGCGGCCCTGGATCTTTTCAACCGGGCCTTTCTGGCCTATCTGAAACAGGGCCTGGCCCCGGGCCCAGACTTGGGCTTCATGGAAGCCGGGCCGCCGGGACGTGGTATTGACCCAGATGCTCAGCCAGTCGGTTGAATACCGGACATGGGCACGAAATGCCATGTGACCCGTGCACCCGGTGGGCACCTGAGACGCGGGCAGCCGGACCAGCTTCAGATCGCCACGGTCCAGGGGTGGCGCGGTCTCCGTGTACTGTCGGAGCCGAACCAGTCCCGTTTCCCGGTTGAGACAGCCAAGCCGGGGAGGAATACTTTCCCAAAGGGGAAGCATTTCATCGTGAACCGAGATCCATGTCTGCCTCACAGCGCGGATCACGCGCGTTCGGATGGGTGAGGGAGGGATCAGGCAGAGGGCAGTCAGACCGGCAGCGAGGAAGGTGACCCCGAGGTACCAGCGTCCCTTGTGCCGGATCCCGGTGCAGCGGGCATAAGCGCGGGTGCCCACGAAAAGGAAGGGAAGAATGGCGATCCAGGCCCCCCGGGTGCCGGAGGCAAAGGCTGCCAGGATGCCCGAGATCAGGCTCGCAAGGGCCAAGCCACCCCACAGGAGCTTGGTCCGGAAGGGCAGATGACGATCCTTGGGAAGAAGCAACCAGGCTCCGGAGGCGCCCGCCAGGAGGGCCAAGTCACCGAAGACGATCGCGATCCCGGTCACCCCGCGAACCCGGTGCCCCGGCGCATGCACACCGAGGCTCCAGAGGCTATAGACGAACGCGACCCCGGCGGCAAGTCCCAGGATGATCCCGAGTTGCTTTCGGGACAAGGCGAGACGCCTCACGACGAGATAGACGGGCAGGAAAAGCAGGATCCGGAGCTCGCGTCCCAGGACATGGAACCCCACTTCAGTTTCCCGGCCCAGTGCGAAACAGGTGACGGTGGCGAAGCCGAGCAGGAATGTTGCCCCGGCGATCCATCTTTCGTCGCGATCCAGGCGCGCCCAAAAACCGTTCCAGAGACCGTCCGCCAGGCCGATCAAACCCCCCAGGAAAAGGCTCACGCTCAAAAGATCGGGAACGATGAGCCCGACCGAAAGGGTCATCCCGAGCAAGCTGATCCCGATCAAGCGGAGCGGGGGGATCCTGCCCGGGGAAGGGCCATGATTTGCCCCGGTCATCTTGTGGGCGGAAGGACGGTCCGGATCATGAGGGAATTCCGTTGGGGTCGCGGAGACGATTCTAGCGGGACAGTAAAAGGGATGCTGACTTGGGGCATAATGACCCGCAGTCGATTCGGGTTGGGGCCATTTTGTGAAACGAGGGGAGGGAGAGCAGAACACCTCAGGCCCAACTAGCCCGGATGCCGTTACCGCATACTGGCAGCAAGCCCGTAAGGTTGTGGTCACCGGTTGTTGTGGGACGTTGGGACGACGGCTGGTCCGGCACCTCCTCTTGGATCCGGTCCAAGCCTTTCGGGGCACTGTTTTGGGTCTCGACAACAATGAGGATGGGATTTTCCGGATGGAAGCCCGCTGGATGGACGAACCGCGGGCCCGTTTCCTTCTGGGCGATATCCGGGACCAATCTTCACTGAGACGTCTTTTCGCAGGCGCTGACACGGTTTTGCACTGTGCGGCCTACAAACACGTCTATCAATGCGAGAAGGCGCCTTTTGAGGCGATGCGGACGAATATCCTGGGAGTCGAGTCCGTGATCCAGGCCGCCTCCGAGGTCGGTGTTTCCCGTGTGCTCTTCACGAGTTCGGACAAGGCGGTCAATCCGACCAACGTCATGGGAACCTCGAAGCTCATGGGCGAGCGCCTCATCACCGCCGCCAATGCCAATGGCGGGGGCGCGGTATTTGCCTCCACCCGGTTTGGCAATGTCCTGGGATCCCGGGGTTCGGTCACGGAAATTTTTGCCAGCCAGATTGCCCGCGGTGGACCCCTCACACTGACCAGCCGGGAGATGACCCGTTTTGTCATGAGCATCGACGAGGCGGTCCGGCTGGTGCTGAGTTCTGTACCCCTGGCGCGGGGCGGTGAGGTTTTCATCACGAAAATGCCCGTAGTGGCGATCGAGGATCTGGCACGGGTCATGATCCAGGCACTGGCTCCCGGTCAGGGGTACCCTCCCGAGTCCATCGAGGTGATTGAAACGGGTCCCCGGCCCGGCGAGAAACTCATGGAAGAACTCATGACCGAATCGGAGACGATGCGAACCTGCGAACTTCGGGACTTCTTCGTGGTTCTTCCGGCATTCCGTCCGCTCTATCAAGGAATTGTCTATGACTATCCCCAGGTCATCCGTCACCGCGTGGATCGCCCCTATGTCTCCCGGGATGAGCCCCGTCTTGATCCCGGAGCCCTGCACCGGCTGCTGGAGGAGATCGGACTGATCCCCGCCCCGCTCCCCCGGCAGGATACCCCGGAGGGGAAGCCATGCGCATCCTGATTCTCGGAGGGGATGGCTACCTCGGCTGGCCGACCGCCATGCATTTTGCAGCCCGTGGACATGGGGTCACAGTGATCGACAACTACCTCCGTCGCACATTGGCCCTGCAGACGCGGTCCGAACCCCTGATCGACGCTCCGGACCTTGAGCAGCGCGCGGAAATCTTTCGCCAGGTGACCGGGTGCGGAGTGGAGGTGCGGATCGGCGACTGCGCGGACTATCCCTTTCTCGAATCGATTTTTCGAGAGACGCAGCCTGAGGTGGTGATCCATTATGCAGAGCAGCCTTCGGCCCCCTATTCCATGCGGGGATATGCCGAGGCCTCGCTCACGCTACGCAACAATCTCGCCACGACGCTGAATGTGGTCTGGGCCATACGGGAGGCTGCCCCATCGTGCCATTTGATCAAGCTCGGGACCATGGGTGAATACGGGACTCCCGCCATCGAGATCGAGGAGGGCTGGATCGAGATCGAACACAAGGGGCGTCGGGATCGCTTTCTCTACCCGCGGCAGGCGGGGAGCCTCTATCACACCACGAAAATCATGGATACGGACTTGATCTGGTTTTATGTCCGGATGTGGAATCTCCAGGCGACGGATCTCATGCAGGGACCGGTCTATGGACTGTCGATGCCGGAAGCGGATCGGGACGAGCGCTTGCTTCCGAATTTCCATTATGACGACTTGTTCGGAACCCTCGTCAACCGGTTCCTGGTTCAGGCAGTCGCGGGAATTCCCTTGACCGTTTACGGCCGGGGTGGACAGACCCGGGGCTATCTCAACCTCCTGGACACACTCCAATGCGTCGAACTGGCTGCAACCCACCCGCCCGGGGAGGGTCAGCTCCGCATCCTCAACCAGTTTACGGAATGTTTCACGGTCAATGAGCTGGCTGCCTGGGTCCAGCGGGCCGGACAGTCGTTGGGACTTCGGGTCGAAATCCAGCACCTCAAGAATCCCCGCAAGGAAGCGGAAGAGCATTTCTATAAGCCGGCGCACAGTGGCCTGCTCGAACTGGGGCTCAGGCCGCACCCGATCTCCGAGGAGATCCTCTGCGGCATGCTGGAACGGATCCTGCCCTATAAAAACCGGATTGACAGCGAGCGGATCTATCCCCGTGTCCGCTGGTGAGACTGTCCGGGCCGGGCCGGGTCCCCGGTTTCACCAGGGATCCTTGTGGGTCCGGGCCGTGGTCTATGCATTGACCGTGGCGCTTTGTGTGCCTGCGAAGCTCCTGGAACCCATGGCGGTGGCAGGGCACCCGCTTCTCGTTCCGCTCTTGACCTTGGGGATGGCCTTGGCCTGGGTGCTGGGGCGGAACGGACGGATGCCGGCCATCGGGGGAAACCTGAGCCTCCTTTGGTTGTCCCTGTCCGTGTTTTTCGGGCTGGTCCTGGTTTCCTCCTGGGTCTCGCCGGATCGGTCCACCTCCCTGTCCCTTTGTGGCGCCTACCTTGCCCGTCTCGTCCTGTTTTTCGTTCTGGTCCAGATCTGTGTGGATGACCCGGGTCTCGAGAGAAACCTGGCAAGGCTGTTTCCGATTGCCTTGGCCGTCCTCGCCCTCCTGATGGTGAGTGGAAGCCTTGAGTCCCTGGGCCATGTGACCTGGGTGGGTGATCTCACGCATGGCTTCATTCTCCGGGCGAGTGCCGGAATCGGTGATCCCAACCTCACGGCCTTCGCGTTCAACATCGGTCTCGCCCTGGCGTTGGCCTGGTTTGCCGGCGAACGGAGAGCCGCCCGCAAAGTTCTCGCCCTTCTCGTCTCGTTGGTGCTGGTCTGGGGCATTGGCCGGACGGTTTCCATCGGAGGACTGATCGGGCTTCTCGTGGTTCTGGTGTTGAGTGCCTGGTTTCTGTTTCCCAAGGCAGGAAGACGGGGCGGAACTCTCATGGCTCTCACCCTGGGCCTTTTCTCGATCATCGTGCTGGCCGCCGGTGGAGTCTATCTCGAACGGATCCACACCCAGGTCATCCGCTCGGAGCACTCCATCGGTGCAGTCGGGTCCGAGCGATTGAACCTTGCACTCGGCGGAATCGCGATGGCCGCATCCCATCCCCTTTGGGGGGTGGGTCTGGCCAACATCAATGCCGATATGCCTCCTTACCTTCCCTTTCCGATTTCCGACCCCAACCAGGGTCCCCACGACCTCTGGCTCGCGGTTCCTGATGAGAGCGGCATCCCTTCCCTCTTGGCACTCACTGTAGCCGGGGGGATCATTTTCTGGCTGGGCTGGCGCGCCCACTCCCGCCTGCGCGCCTCGCCGGACCGCGAGTCCTACTTCCGTCATACGGGCCTTTGGGTCGCGACACTGGCCTGTGCCGTGCAGTCCCTTGCGCTCGGTACCCAGCGTGACCGTTTCTTCTGGTTTCTGCTGGCTTTGTTGGTAGCTTCCGCTTGGCAGACGCTTGCCCTGCTGCGCGCCCCTGTTCCCGGCAACTGACCGGCCCATGCGTGTCCTGGTCCTGACCGAAACCTTCCCGACGGCGGAGCACCCGGGGCGGGGGATTTTCATCCGGGAGCAGGTTACAGCCCTCGCCGATCGGCATGAGATCACGGTGCTGTTTCCGCGTCCCTGGTTGCCGGGCATTCCTTCCCGCTGGCTGGAATCGCGGGCACGCAATCTGGAGGTGCAGATCCCACCCCCTACCGTTCTGCCGATTCCCGTGAAGCGTACCCCCTACCTCTATATTCCACGGAATCGCGAGATCCGGAGCCGGCAGCTTGCCGCGCTCGCCCGGCGCGAGTTGTTCGCCAGCGGGATCCGCTACGATCTGGTCCATGCCCATTGGCTGAGTCCCCCTGGCCTGGCTGCGATCCGTGCGGTTGGCCATGCACCGATCCCCACCATCGTGACCGCTCACGCCGGCGATGTGTACCGGGACCTTGACCAGGCCGCCTACCGCCCCGCAGCACGGACGGTCGTGGGACGCGCCACCCGGATCATTGCGGTCGCCGACTATTTTCGTGGGCCTCTGGAAGGGCTTGGGACTGATCCCAGCCGGATGAAGATCATTCCCAATGGAGTGGACACCCGTCTTTTCAGGCCGAAGGAACGAGGAGCCGCCCGTCTGGCATTGGACTTGCCGCCGGAGGGCTTCCTGTTTCTTTACGTCGGGAATCTGGAGCCGGCCAAAGGCGTTCTGGACACCGTTCATGCCTTTTTTTCCGGGGCTCCGGAAAAGGCTCGGCTGCTTCTTGCGGGAACCGGATCCCTCTGGACCGATCTCGAGCGGCGGGCCCGTCACTCGGAGGGCCGGCTCATCCTCCGGGGATGGCAGTCCCACGAGAGCGTATCGCAATACCTCGCGGCTGCCGATTGCTTCGTTCTTCCGTCCTACGGGGAGGGGAATCCGGTCACGGTCCTGGAAAGCCTCTGTTGTGGAACGCCGGTCATCGGAAGCGCGATTCCCGCGTTGAGCTCACTGATCCAGCCGGGGCAGAACGGTCTTCTCGTACCCGCAGGGGCGGTTTTGGAACTGGGGACGGCCATGCAGGAGGTCACCCGGAGGAGATGGGACACAGAGGCGATTTCGAGCAGGGCCCAGTCCCGGTTTGGCTGGACAACAGTGGCGGATCAGATCTCGTCGGTTTACGACGAGGCCGTAGCGGAATGCCAAACGCGTGCCGGCTTCGGGGTCCAGAGACGAACTTGAGCGTGAGACGGGTGATCCTCCTCTGTTTCAATCGCACACCCACGCCGCGGCAGTGGAATACTTTCCGCCTGTTCGAGGATGTCGGGGAACACCCCGGTTTTGTGGTCTGGGATCGCTCGCCAGGCCGCCCGGGTTTACCGGATCAGAAGGAAATCCTCGCAACCGTCCATCTCCGTGCACCGACCGAGAGTGCGCGTTTGCTCCTGGCCATGCCCCGCTACTGGCAGGCAGTTTCCCGGATCATCCGGGAAGAGATCCACTCCGAAGACCAGCCACCCATTCTGGTGGCCACCCATCTTTTCCAGCTGCCTCTCGTCTGGCGCTTCCCGCGCGCGATCTGGTTTTACGACAGTGCGGAATATTACGCTTGGGATGTGTCGCGTTACTTCGGTCCCCTGGGACCTGTGGCCTGGCCGATCCTGCGATGGCTCGAAGGTCTTGCGCTCCGGCCAATGCGCGGGATTCTTGCCGTGGATTCCCGTGGCGGCTGGTTCGAGACCGGGCTTCGGTGTTTCAATGACTCTGTCCGGATGGTACCCAACTTCCCGGCTCTGGCCGATGACGGTTCCTGGAAATCCAGGATTGGGCCAGAGATAAGAACCGGGCGCCGGGTGATCTGTTATGTCGGCGGACTTCTCGAACGCAAGGGGATCGGCGTTGCGCTTCAGGCCCTTGTGCTCCTCAAACCC
>JAKATI010000070.1 GCA_021828045.1 Pseudomonadota bacterium
CGCAGGCTCTTGGAGAAGGTGCTGCACGTCTGCGGAGCCCACGTACAGGATCCCTACGCCCAGCGGTACCACTTCTGGAAGCACTATGCCGAACGACACTTGGCCTGACTGGGAGGCGGTCCTTTCTTCCACCGCCCGCCTGCAACGGATCCTGCCCGACGCGGTTCTGGTGGGTGGCACTGCGTCTGCCGTCCATGCCGGTCACCGGCTTTCTGCCGACGCGGACCACGTTCTGACCGATCTGCGCAGGCGTTTCGACCAGGTTCTTGCCGAGCTGGAGTCGGTTGCCGGCTGGAAGACGGCACGGGTCCAGCGCCCCGTGCAGATTCTGGACAGCTTTCCAGTCCCTGGTCCCCCTCATCCAAAGGCGGTCAAAGGGACTCCAAACAAGAGTGCGCCCATGCCGGGCGCACAAAAGGCCGGGGCTGTGAGCCCCGGCTTGTCATCCTCTGTTCTCTCCCGGTCAAAAGGCAGCCGTGAGCGTCACATAGGCGGTCCGCGGAGCGCCCGGGTAGGCGAGCAGTGCCCCCTGGCTCTGGGGGACCACAAAGTAACCGCCGCTCGAGAAGTACTCGGTCGTGTTGTATTCACGGTTGAACAGGTTGAGCACGGTGAAATCCAGCCGCAGGCTGTGGAGCGGATGGATTCGGGGCAGACCGATACGCACTCCCGCGTTCCAGACGGTGTAGGCCGGCTGGGTCGAGCGCGTGGGCGCCCCCTTGAGGTTGCTGAACAGATACTCGGACCCGTTCTCGGTCACCCAGAGCCGGGGTGTGAGGGTCAGCCAGGAGTTCACGTCGAGGTGCCAGCTGCCACCGAGGTTGAAGGTCCGGTTGGGCGTGTTGGAGACCGGCAGACCGTTGTAGTTGATCCCGCCCACCGAGTAGTTGTTGAACACCGCGTGCTCAAACGACAGGTTGGCAAACAGGTGGACATCCGGAATGGGATCATCGTCTGCGAACAGGTTGACTCCGTCGTAGTGGGAACTGCCGAAAGCAGAGACCAGGTACAGGCCATTCGCGCTCGAGATCGAGATGATTTGGTTGCTGTAGGTCAGGTAGTAATAGTTGATCCCGGCAAAGAACGCGCCAAGGGGCCCTCCCGTCGAACGGTACTTGACCCCCACCTGCTTCTCAACGCCCTCTTCAAGCTGGAGGGAAGAGGCCAGGATCGCCTGGTAGGGTCCACCCCCGCCGCCCGATTGCGGCTGGCGATAGGACGTGCTGTAGTTCGCGAACACCGACCAGTCCGGGAGAAAGCGCCAGTTGGCGAAGAGAGACGGCTCGAGTCCCGTGAGGCTGGTTGACGAGTTGGGCAACACCGCCTGGTCGGTTCCTGTCGCATCCGGGAAATCCGCGGATCCGTTCACGTAGTAGTCGGTTCCGTAATGCACGAAGCGCAGGCCCGGGGTCAGGGTGAAGCGGTCGGGAAAATGGATCTCGTCCTGACCGAAAAGGGCCACCACATTCTGCTGCCAGATGTCGCTCCGGTAGGAACCATTCGGCGCCACGTTGCTGCCACCGAACAGCGGGTTATAAAAAGCATTCTTGGAGTTGTACTTGCTCGTGATCCAGAAAGCCCCGAACTCGATGTCGTTCGCCGGGAGCAACAGGCTGAAATCGGCCCGGTCCCCGTAGGCATAGCCGTGCGGGTTGTTGTACTCGTAGCGGTTGGGCTGGTCCTGCTCGAAGTTGTAGTCGTGAAAATGGAAACGGGAACCATAGCGGTACCAGAGCTCGGTATGGAAGCCGAGATCCGACGACAACGCGAGATTGCTGCGGATATAAAAGAGGTAGGTCCGGTTGGCGTCATTCTTGTTCCAGACCGAAGAGGGCAGGGCGCCGTAAAAACCCGTGGTCGCCTGGCTGTAGAGCGGCCCGGGGATGGGCGTGCCCGCAGCGGTGAGCCCGTTGATGGTGACACCCGCGATCGGCTGGACCGGAACCACATTGGGCCGGAACGCCTGGCCGTAGGCGGTATAGGCACCGAAACTCACACTGCCCGAGGCAAAGCGGTGCCGCGTCTTGAAGAACCAGGCATAGTCATGCCCCGGACTCGAGAACCCGTCGGGGGTCGAGCGGAAGCTGTCCTGATGGCCCACGCCGCCGGCCAAAACCGTCTCCCAGCCATCCATCTGGCCGCTTTGTCCCTGGATGTAAAAGCCCCGGGTGGCATCCGAGCCGGCCAGGAGGCTCACCTTGAAGCCCGCGTTCGGGCCGGGCTGGACGGGCACGAAATCAACCGCTCCCCCGATGTTGTCGTACCAGCGGTCAGCCGGCTCGCCCGGTCCGTAGGTCACGGCAATGTTCTCAATCATCTCGAGCTGGTTGACCTCCGGCGACTGCCAGAGTCCGGAAGCGACATTGTTCATGGGAACGCCGTCGAAGTTGACGGCGAGCGATCCATCATCGATGGTGCCTCCTGAAGGTCCTCCCCATCCCTGCTTGATGCCGTTGATGCTGAAGGAAAACTTGGTGGGACCGCCGTTCCCGTAGCTGCTCACGGCCACCCCGGGTGCAATCGCCAAGGCCTGGGCGGCACCGGCGGCCGGCCCCGCGGCCTGGATCTCTTTCCGACCAAGCACCTTTTGCGCCACCGGAATCCGGAGCTGGGCCCGTTTCGATTCGGGTTTGAGCGCCAGCCGGCGGGAGTTCTTCCGGACCGAGCCGGCCTGGACCACCCTGCCGGCCGGCGGAGGCGTGGCGTGGGAGAGCGGAACGCAGAGGAGTCCCGCAAGGACGAGGAGGCCCCCTGTCCATTCCCGTGGTCTCCTCCCCGGACGCACACTCTTTCCCAATGGCTTCTGGTTTTTATCGTGATCCGCATGCAGCATGATGTTTCCTCAGGTTGAATTTTGATGAGTGAGCCATGAGCTCTGGATCCCCGACGGATGCACGTCAGGTCGATACGTTGAGATGAACCCACAGCGCAAAGGTCGTATCGACACGGGTCATCCGTGGCTCGAATGGCGGAAAGTCAGCACCGTGGACCGCTTTCAGGGCAGCATGGTCGAGGATGCTCGATCCACTCGACCGTACCACCCGTGCCCACAGCATCTCGCCATCCGGCCGGAGGCGGAACTCGACCAGGGTCCGACCCCGGAGCCCCATCTCCCGTGCCATGGCGGGCACGACGAGGGCAGCACGGACCTGCTCGCGCAGAATGGCGGTGTAGAGGGCCAAGGGATTGACGGCACCCTGCGCGGCCGTGGGGGTGCTGGCGGGCGGGTGGGGCAGGAAGAGGGCACGCGGTACCGGCAGGCCGCCCGCCACGGGGGTGAGCGGCATGAGGCGGGGCAGGACGGGTGCCGGGGCCAGGTCCGGGGTCGGATGGACGGGACGCGGGGGCTGCACCACCGGCTTGGGCGGCGTCCGTGGCGGGGCAACCAGCTTGACCGAGGTCGTGGGGGGCGGAGCCACGGTCTGGGACAGCTGTCCCGTCATCACCCAGAGCCCGAGCCCGGCCATGAGCAGGAGCTCGGCGGCGATCGCCATGCCGGCCGAGCGCCAGAAGGGAGGCTGGAGCCCATCCATCGCAAAAGCGACTTCCGCAGGTGCAAGGCGTGGCCGGGACGGGACCGAGAGCTCCGGATACCCGGCTCTTTTCCGGGATTCCGGGCCCACGTCAAGAACATTTACGACGGCATTCATGGCAATACTCCGGTTCATGCAGCAGGAAGGGATGGGGGCGGTTGCGGCGGCTGCGCCCGTTCGGGCCGGAAGCGGTAACCGAACCGGAAGACGGTTTCAATCACCTGGCCCTGCCCGCAGGCCAACAGGGCCTTGCGCAGGCGCGCCACATGGGCATCGACCGTGCGGAGATCGACTTTTGAATGACCGCCCCAGAGCACCTCGACGAGTTCTTCGCGGTGATGAAGACGGTTCGGATATTCGAGAAAGTGGGCCATGAGGAGATATTCCATGGGTCTCAGGTGAATCTCTTCACTCCCGCAGCTCACGGTATGGTTCCCTACGTCCAGAAGAAAGGGACCGGCCTGGAGATGGTCTGGAGACGGCTCGTCCACGGCCTTATCCGGCTCCTGGCCCGGAACCATCGGCCGCCCGGCCAGGCGTGCCGGGCGGCCACCTGTGGCCCGCACGGGTGGCCGTTCCGGAATGATGAGACCGCTCCAGGCGTGACGGCCCAACCAGTGCGCCAGTTTTTCCTGCTCGGCTCCGGTCAGTGCCGAACCGGCTACCACCAGCCAGTCGACCTCCTCCATCTCCGCCTCGGTCAGACGGCCTGGCACGACCTGCATGGCCCGTGACAGGAAATCGCGCTCGAGCAGACGCTGGAGACCGGGATCGAGCTGATGCACGGGTCCGATCACAAGACTCTTGGCGCTGGATGGAATCACCCGTCTCCACTCCACGGTCCTGCCTCCGGGTCACACCCGCTACATCGACGCGCCTATCCTAGAAAGCGAACGTGTCGTCTTCGTGAATGACTCGTGACAGAAAAATGAAGCAAAAATGACAGGTCCATGACGGGCACCCCGTGACCCCGATCTCCACCGGCCACAGGTCACGCCCGCAGCAAAACGGCCGGCTTTCCGGCCAGTGTCCGGAAGGTCTTGACTGGCCGGGCTGGCATGCTATATTTGATTCTTGTTCATGAATCAAAAAAGGAGGTCCCGTCGATGCCTCCCCGTGGTGGCCGGCGAAACGGCGCCGGACGCAAGCCAGGCAGCGGACGCTATGGCGAACCCACCCGACCGCGGCGCATTCCGCAGAGTCTCGAACCGCTTGTGACGGCCTGGCTTGCGGCCCAAGCCGACCGGACGGGTGGACTACTCCCGGTCGCAGCTCCCCTGAAACCGGCTGGCGTACGGCGTAGCCTCCTCCGTCCGGCGGTCCGGGTACCGGCGGGTTTCCCCTCCCCGGCCGATGATTTCTTCGAGTCCGGCATCGATCTCAATGAACATCTCATCGTGACCGGACATGAGGCCCAGACCTTCCTGGTCCGGGTCACTGGCTGGTCGATGGTCGGGGCGGGCATCCACGACGGGGACGAGGTACTGGTCGACCGGGCGATCGAACCGCGCGATGGGGCGGTGGTGGTCGTCGCCCGCAACGGAGAACTGTCGATCAAGCGCCTCCGGCTTGCCGGCGGCCAGGTCACCCTGGTTTCCGAAAATCCGGACTATCCACCGGTCGTCTGGCGGGAAGGCGAGGACTGGCACTTCTGGGGGGTGGCGATCCGTGTCCTCCACCGTCTCTAGCCTTCCCCTGATTGCCCTGGTCGACGTCAACAATTTTTACGTTTCCTGCGAGCGCCTGTTCAATCCGTCACTTGCCGTTCGGCCGGTCGTGGTCCTTTCGAGCAACGACGGATGCATCGTGGCACGCTCGGATGAGGCCAAGGCATTGGGCTTTCCCATGGGCGACCCGTGGTTCCGCTGGCGCATGCTGGCCCGCCGCTCGGGAACCATCGCGCTGAGCAGCAACTACGAACTCTACGGTGACATGAGCCGGCGCATCATGCGCCTGGCTTCAGGCTTTTCCGACGGGCAGGAAATCTACTCGATCGACGAATGTTTCCTGAGCTGGCACCCGTTCCCGTCCGGCCGCTCCGCGACCCGCACCGGAGAGGCCATTCGTGCCGACCTCGAACGGTGGACGGGACTGCCCGTCAAGATCGGCCTGGCTGGAACCCGAACCCTGGCCAAGCTGGCCACCCACTGGGCCAGGACCCGTCCCGGATCGGTACTGGCATGGCCCGAGCTGTCGCCGGAGGAACAGGCGGAGATCCTCTGCCGGACACCCGTTTCCGCACTCTGGGGAATCGGCCCGAACCGCGCCCGCCGCCTGGGCCAGGATGGCATCCGGAATGCGGCCGATCTTGTCTGCTGCGACCCTGGCCGGATCGCCGACCGCTTCGACCGGCCCCTCGCGCAAACCGTCCATGAACTGCAGGGCAGGCCTCTTTTCGGCAGCCACTCCTCCCCACCACCGGCCCGCCAGAGCATTCTCTCGAGCCGTTCCTTCGGGAGCCCGGTGACGGATCCGACCCTCCTGGCCGACAGCCTGTGCGTCTACATGGGTCGGGCCGCAGAAAAGCTCCGTGGCGATGGAGCCTCCGCCCTCACGGTCGGCATCTGGCTGGAAAACCGGCAACGGGGCCGGTCCCGCCCCGTCAGGGAGTGGCGTCTCCAGGGACTCGCCCGTCCGACTTCCGACTCCCGGTCCCTGATCGCCGTGGCACTGGACCTGCTCGCATCCCTTCACGAACCCGGGCTCCCCTACACCAAATCCGGTGTCTACCTGGGCGATCTCGTACCGGCGGGTGCGGGCAGCGGCAACCTGTTCGACCATCCGGATGCCATCGGCCGGGAAGATCGCCTGTCCCGTCTCGTTGACGAGATCCACCGGCGCTTCGGTCCACGCGGCCTGGGCTACGGGGCGGGCGGCCTCGCCCATCCGCCAGCCTGGCATCCCAAACGGGACTTCCGTTCGCCCGCCTATACCACCGACTGGCATCACCTACCCCTCGTCCGTGCCTGATCCCACAGCCGGTGACCGGATGCGTGCCACCCGGAGATCATGGATGTCCGCTCCCCGCTGCCGGGCACGCCGTTCGAAGCGGGTGGGCACCCGGAAGGCAGCCGGATCGTTCCGGCATGCCGCGAGATCGCGGAATCGGGAATCGGCGGCAAAACAGGCTGCCATGGCCGCCGCATAACCCGCATCGTCGGTGGCAAGCAGGACCCCTCCCCCGTCCCGCAGCACACGGGCCAAGTGGTCCAAGAGAGGTGGGGCCACGAGGCGCCTTTTGTGGTGACGCCGCTTGGGCCAGGGATCCGGGAAAAAGATGAGCACCCGGTCCAGGCAGGTCTCCGGCAGGGATGTCTCCAGGACTTCCATGACATCGGTCGCATACAGGCGGAGATTCGTGAGCGGGGCCGACATGAGCCGCCGGAGCAAGGCACCCAGGCCGGGCCGGTAGACATCCACCCCGAGAAAATCCTCTTCAGGGAAACGGCGGGCCAGGGTTTCGAGATTGATCCCATCCCCAAAACCGACTTCGAGCGTCAAGGGGGCCCGACGGCCGAAAACGGTCTGGGCATCGAACGGCGTGTGCGCATCGAGACCGTAGCGGGACCAGCACGAAACCAGGGCCTGGCGCTGGGCCGGGGTGAGGCGTCCCTCGCGCCGAACGTAGCTC
>JAKATI010000071.1 GCA_021828045.1 Pseudomonadota bacterium
AGAACCGCGTCGGGCAGGATCCGTTGCAGGCGGGCGGTGGAGGAAAGGACCGCCTCCCAGTCAGGCCAAGTGTCGTTCGGCATAGTGCTTCCAGAAGTGGTACCGCTGGGCGTAGGGATCCTGTACGTGGGCTCCGCAGACGTGCAGCACCTTCTCCAAGAGCCTGCGATCCCGCAGGACGGCCCGGCGCAGTTCGGACCAATCCCGTCGCGTGCCACGTCCGATCACATCGTCGATGGCAGCAAGGGTGAAAGCCTGATGGGCCAGGTGTCGGTGGATCATCGCAGCCACAGGGCTTTGCGCTTTGGGACGTTCCCTCATACGCCAGGATGGGAGGGGGGACATGACCCTGGCGCGAGAGAACGAGGCCGGGTCGGCTGTCACCGCCGGGCACAGACCGGCCCCGCGCCAGAGGTAGGCTGGTTCAAGGGCGAATGCCCCCCCGTGCACTGCCCATGTCCGAGGACTCGGGTCGCCGCCTCCTGGAGATTCCGGGCCAGGGGGGCGATTCGTCCCTTTCCCACCCCGGCGTCCATGAACGACAGGTTCCACCGGATCGAGCCGGGACCGGGGTGTAACCCGAGAGGTGCGAATGTCATTCGTAGGGGTTCCGGCTGTCATCCGGCCATCACGTCCGGATCATGGGGTTCTTATGGTCCTGACATGTTCGGACGGCAAGATGCCCCTATCGGGAGAGTCACTGGTTTTGGTGATCCCGATGCGATGAGAACCCTCACCCGATCCATCCGGAGATCGTCATGACGAAGTTCAAATTCCCTTTCTCCCGCTGTCCCCGTGGAGCCTTTCCCCTGCTGGTGGCCGGGATGGCCATCTGGCCCCTGGTCGCCCGGGCCGTCACGAGCCCGATCCCTCCCCCGGTCTATGCCGGGAGCGTCAGTAAAAAGGCCAAGGCCATCAAAAAGAAGAGTCTCCGTGCCAAAAACCACAAGTCTGCCTATACGGTTTCCTCGATTGGCCTCCAGTCGATCCGGACAGCTCCACCGGCTGTCAACACCCAGACCATCCTGGCCCAGGCCCCGAGCATCTATGCCAATAGTTATGGTCCGAACGGGATCCGCAGCCATGTGACCTTGCGCGGCTTCGATTCCTACCAGATTTCCGAGACCTACGACGGGATTCCGCTCAACGACCTGTTCAATGCATCGGCGACCAACTACGCCTCGGTCCGGAACGGCATTCCGCTCACCCTCTCCGACCTCGGCAGTATCCAGATCTACCGGGGCATCAACAATCCGTCCGTGAACTCGCTGTATTCACTGGGTGGCACCATTGCCTATGAACCCCGGCAGCCGTCCGGCCAGTTCGGCGCGACGGTCGGTCTCGGGTTCGGCAACTTTGCGACCAGCCTGATCGAGGGCAAGGTCAATACCGGTTCGCTCGACGGGTTCCGGACCCTGATCGACTTCACGCGCCAGCAGTCGAATGGCTGGCTCCAGCACGTCACCAACCAGAACTACAACTTCTATCTGGCCACCGTCAAACGCTTCAATGACGGTGCATCCAAGTTTTTCACGTACATCATCTCGAACGAGAACTCGGGCCATACCCCGCATACGGTCCCGGTCCCGCTCATCGAAAAGTACGGATCCAGCTACCAGTGGCCGACCAGCTGGGCCTATTCGAACCAGCAGGACCACCACACGATGGTGATCACCGGGCTTTCGACCGCCCTCACGAGTGCGATCGAGCTCACGACCAAGGTCTACTACCTGGGCAATACCTATAGCCGGCTCTCCTACGCCAATCCGCTCGAGATCCCGGAAACCAATCCCAACCAGCCCTATTTCCTGCCCAACGAGCCCGAGTCTTTCGCCACCTTCAGCCCGCCCACGAACTACTACAACCCCGTGGGCCTGTTCGGGTCCTCCCTGAACGGGACAAAATACCACCTCTACATCAACAACACCTCGAGCTTGGGATTCATGCCCACCGCCCGGATCAACCTTCCGGACAACACGCTCACGATCGGTGGCAACATCGTCTATGGCACGCTCCATTCCGCCGAATACTGGTATGGGAGCCCGGAGGTTCCCCAGGACGTTCTCTACAACGACGCCTGGAATGAACGGGACCAGCGGGATTTCCAGGAACTCTTCGTTCAGGACAAGATTCGCCTGTTCCACAACCGGCTGCACATCGAGCCCGGGGTCAAGTACACCCAGGTTGACACGACGGACGCCGACAACGCCGGTTATTTCTACAGTTTCGGCGGCACGGTCAGCAACAAGGAGCATTACACCTCGCCTACCCTCGGCATCAGCTACCGGGTCCTCAAGCCCTGGGTGATTTACGTGGCCACCGGCCGGACCTTCAAGGTGCCCGAGATCAGTGCCTACTATGGCAGCATCGGAATCGCAAATTCCAGCGGGCAGAGCGTGATTCCCCGGGTGACGGTCCAGCCCGAATACGTCAAGGACTATGAGCTCGGCACCCGTTACTTCGCGCACGGGTTTTCGGCCTCCCTCAATGTCTACCGCGAGGATTTCCAGAACAAGTTCAATTTCTACACTCCCCTGGTGGGCCAGGATGCGGGACTTTCGATCGAATACAACGGGGGGACCGCCCGTTACCAGGGTGTGGAGCTGGCCGTGCGCAAGCGCTGGGCCCACTGGTACGGCTTTGCCAACTATTCGGTCAACCACGCCTACTACGGGGCCTTCGAGTCCCCGCTCACCCGGACCCTGGTGCCGGGTGCGCCGATCTCCTACATTCCCCATCACATGGCCAACCTGGGCGTGGGGTATGCCGAGGGGCCCTTCGACGTGGATCTCTATGGCAAGTACACGGGTCCGCAATATACGAGCTATGCCGTGAACGGGCTGACCTCCAACTTCAAGATGGCCGGCTATACCGTCTTCAACCTGACCGGCCAGTACCGGCCGGATGCGGCCTGGGAGATCCAGGCGAGCCTCTACAACCTCCTCAACAAGAACTACTACGACTACGCCTTCGTCAATACCACGTTCAACAACGTGCCTTTCCCCCAGGCGCTGGTGGGAGAGCCGCGTGCCTTTTTTGTGAAGGTCGCCTACACCTTTCGCTGAACCCCAAGCCCTCACGAGGGCGTTTCGCTGGGGCCGGGGAATCGGCCCACCTGGCCGGAGGGATCCTCCGGCTTTTTTTTGGTGCAGGGATACCCGGAGCCCTGCCGCGCTTGTGGCGGAGGGGTTTCAGCTGGTAAAAAAGCACGAGGGGATCCGGTCACGGGACTGTGACGCCCCGGGGTCCTGGTGTTCGCATCTTCCCGCCATGGTCGTGTCACGCAAACCGGGTGTAATGGCCGGGTTCCCTATCACGGGTGATGACCATGATCCACACGACGATCGCTCCGGCGGGACGCACGGAGCGGAAGAGTCGGCCGAGATGGCCCGAGCTCGGGGTGGGCGTGATCTGGTTTTCGGCTGCCATCCTCCTGGCCCCACCGGTATCCCGCCGGATCCCTCTTCCCGGGGATTCCCGCCTGCTCATCGGGGTCACTCTCGTCCTTTCCGGACTGACCGCCGGACTGTGGGTCTGGCAACGGAGCCGGGGCAGGGAATCCCGGAAGCTCGGGCTCAAGGCCGCCTGGCAGCTCGGTTCGGTTGTTTGCGCCTGGATCCTCCTTCCCCCGGCCTGGATGGCGAGCGGGGTGGGCCTGGCCGTCTCGGCGTTCTATGGCTGGCTTCTTTGTGATCCGGTCCGGCCCGGGGATCAGGCCTGAGCCTCGCCCGTGCGCTGGGCCCGTCTCCGTTCCCCCTCTTCGAGCAGTCGCTTGCGCAGGCGGATGCTCGCGGGGGTGGCTTCCACGAGTTCGTCATCCTTGATGAGTTCGAGTGCCCGTTCCAGGGTGACCCGCAGGGGGGGAGTGAGGAGGACGTTCTCGTCACGGCTGGCGGCCCGGACGTTGGTCAGGGCCTTGGCCTTGAGCGGATTCACGGTCAGATCGTTTTCGCGGGCATGCAGGCCCACGATCTCGCCGGTATAGACCCGTTCCCCCGGACCCACAAGGAGCCGTCCCCGCTCCTGCAGGTTGAACAGGGCGAAGGGAACCGCCTCGCCGGTACCGTTCGAGATCAGTGCCCCGTTGGCCCGCTGCTGGACCCGGAGCGGTTTTTCCGGTCCGTACCCCTCAAACACCCGGTGGAGAATGCCGGTGCCCCCGGTCGCCATGCGGAACTCGGTCTGGAAGCCGATCAGTCCCCGCGAAGGAATCCGGTAGCTCAACCGCAGGCGGCCGCGGCCATCCGGCAGGAGATCCGCCAGCTCACCCCCGCGGAGACCCAGCGACTCGAGGACGATGCCCTGGTGCGTTTCGGGAATATCGACGATCAGGGTTTCGTAGGGCTCCTCGCGGCCACCGGGCCCCTCGCGGAAGAGCGGGCGGGGTCGGGAGACCGCGAGTTCGTAGCCTTCCCGCCGCATGGTCTCGATCAGGATGCCGAGGTGGAGTTCGCCCCGGCCCGAGACCTCGAAGCGGTCGGGATCGGGGGTTTCCTGGACGCGGAGTGCCACGTTGTGGCGGATCTCCCGAAAAAGCCGGGCCCGGAGTTCCCGGCTCGTGACGAAACGTCCCTCCTGGCCCGCGAAGGGCGAAGTGTTGACTTCGAAGGACATGCTGATCGTCGGTTCGTCGATGGTGAGCGCAGGCAGGGCCTCGGGCCGGTCGGGGGCCGTGATCGTGTCCGAGATCTGGGGTTCCTCGAGTCCGGCAAAGGCGATGATGTCGCCCGCCTCTGCACTCTCGACCTCGACCCGCTCGAGTCCGAGAAAACCCAGGATCTGGATGATCCGTCCCGGCTTCCGGTTTCCCTCCCGGCCGATCTGGATGACATTCATGCCACGATGCATGATCCCCCGGTTGATCCGGCCGATCCCGATGGCCCCGACGTAGCTCGAATAATCGAGGGCCGCGACCTGTAGCTGGAAGGGTCCTTCCAGGGTGACCGGCGGGGGGGGGCAATCCGCGACCAGGGTCTCGAAGAGGGGCGTGAGATCGGTACCCGGCCGCTCGGGTGTGCGGGCGGCCCAGCCGGTCAGTGCCGAGGTGTAGAGCACCTTGAAGTCCAGCTGGCTTTCGCTCGCCCCCAGCCGGTCAAACAGGTCGAAGACCTGGTTGACCACCCATTCCGCACGGGCCCCGGGACGGTCCATCTTGTTCACGACGACGATCGGGTGCAGGCCCCGGGCCAACGCCTTCTGGGTGACGAAACGGGTTTGGGGCATGGGTCCGTCCAGGGCATCGACCAGGAGCAGGACCGAGTCCACCATGGCGAGTGCCCGTTCGACCTCACCCCCGAAATCGGCATGTCCCGGGGTGTCCACGATATTGATGCGGTGGCCATGCCAGCGGATGGCGGTGTTTTTGGCGAGAATCGTGATGCCGCGCTCCCGTTCGAGCTCATTGGAATCCATGGCACGGTCCGGCAGGACCGCCCGGGCGGCCAGGGTTTCGGATTGCCGGAGGAGCTGGTCGACGAGTGTGGTCTTGCCATGGTCCACATGGGCGACAATGGCGACATTGCGCAAGGACAGGGACACGGTGGCACCAGGGGGACGCGCGGGGCGCTAGTATACACGGTTGAACCGGGCGGGTTCCGTCCGGACGACGGAGAGGCTGGATCATGACAGGGGCACTGCTCGCAGGAATCCTCGGACTCGTCTTGGGGCTGGCCGGGGGGTGGCTTCTGGCCCGGATCCGGGCCCGGGAGGGCGAGGTCCGCCTCAACCGGGACGTCGCCACGCTCGAGGAACGGGTCCAGCAATTGCAGCGCCAGGCGGCGGAGAAGGAGGCCGTTCTCCGCGAGGCGGAGCGTCACCTGGCCGAGGTCTTCCGGACCCATTCGGCCGAGGCCCTGGAGCAGAGCAACCGGAAGTTTCTCGAACTGGCCCGGGGGGTCTTCGACGAGTACCAGAAGGCACAGGAAACGGGTTTCACCCAGCGGGCCGAGGCCATCCAGTCCTGGGTCAAGCCCTTGACCGAATCCCTGGGCCGTTTCGAGACCAAGGTCGAACGTTTCGAGCAGGCGCGGATCCAGGGCCAGGCGACACTCCTCGAGCAGCTGCGCTCGTTGTCCGAGATCCAGCTGCCTACGCTCGCGAACGAGACCCGCGAGCTGTCCCGTGTGCTCCACCAGCCGATGGCCCGCGGTCATTGGGGTGAAATGCAGCTCCGCAACATCATCGAGATGGCCGGCATGGTCGAGTACTGCGATTTCATCGAACAGCCGAGCACCACCACCGGGGAGGGACGACTCCGGCCCGACCTCATCGTCCGCCTGCCCGGCGGCCAACGGGTGGTGGTCGATGCCAAGGCGCCGATCGAGGCGTATTTCGAGTTCCAGAACAGCACGGGAGAGGCGGCCGAGCGCGCCCTGCGCGATCATGCACGCCAGATCCGCTCGCATATCGATGAACTGGCGGCCAAATCCTATTGGCAGCATTTCCAGCCGGCGCCCGAGTTTGTGGTCCTGTTCCTGCCGGGGGAGATGCTGTTCAGTGCGGCCCTGCGGGCCGAACCCGGGCTCATCGAATACGCATTCGAGCGCAAGGTGGTCCTCGCCAATCCGACGACCCTGCTTGCGCTGCTCAAGGTCATGGCCTACGGCTGGCGCCAGGAGGCCCTGAGCCGGCACGCCGAGGAAGTGGCCGCCCTCGCCCGGACGCTTCATGCCCGTGCCTCGCTTCTGGTCAAGCACTGGCGGGGAGTGGGAGAGGGACTCAGCCGGCTCGTGCGAATTTATAATGACTCGGTCGCCTCGCTTGAGCGCCGTTTCCTGGTCACGCTCCGACGTTTCGAGGACCTTGGCGCGGCTTCGCCGGAGACGAACCTCGACACGCCCGAGCCGGTGGATACCGCCCCCCAGGTTCCCTCCCTTCCCGCAGACTCGCCGGAGGACGGAGCCGCCAGCTGAGACGGGGGACCCCGGGCTGACCCTGGCCGCGGGCTCCGCTGACGGATCCGGCACGGGGACAGAATGGGTTTTCCCGGAAGCCTGGCCAGAGAATGGAGCCTTGCTGCATCCTTTCCCGTCTCTCGTACGTAGTGGGGGAGATGCGGATGACCGTTTG
>JAKATI010000072.1 GCA_021828045.1 Pseudomonadota bacterium
CTTCTCCGGAGGCTCACGATCGACTGGCATCAAGCCATCGACCGAGTGGTCCAACTCCCTGTTCCGCCCGCCGACATCTCCGAACTGGCTGCCACGCGGACGGCCCTTTACTACGAAGTGCAACCGCTCCCCACCGTGAATGGTCCGCTTCCGGTCACTCCGCCCGCGATCGACCGCTATTCGCTGCGCCGGCGCACAGGCGGGGGATGGCTCACGGGACCCATGTCGTTTGTCTTGAGCCACAACGGGCGGTTCCTGCTCTATGCGGCCGGACCCCATTTTTTTGAGGTCCCGGCCGTTTCCCATCCCCCCCATCCCCGGCCGGTCCCGCTCCATCAGCTCTGGATCCGCATCCGGCCCGCCACACTGTGGCGCCAGATCTACTGGTCCGCCTGGCGCAAGGTCCGTGCCTACTTCGTGAATCCCCGGTTCAACGGTTACCACTGGAAACGCATCGGGGCACGCTACGCCCGGCTGCTCCCCCTCGTGGCCACCCGACAGGACCTGAACTACCTCATCGGCAACATGATCGGTTCCCTGGATGAGTCTCACATGTTCGTTTTCGGGGGCGACACCGGGCTTGAGGTGCCAGCGGTTCCCACCGGGCTCCTGGGCGCCCGCCTCGCGCTCGACCAGCGCAATGACCTCTACCGGATCGTCCGCATCTTCCACGGCAACGAGACCCTCAAGAACTACACCGCCCCGCTGGCCCAGCCCGGCCTGCGGGTCCATCCGGGGGATTTTCTCCTCGCGATCAACGGGATTCCCCTGCGCGGGCCGACCAATCCCTATGCGCTCCTCGAGCATACGGTCGGGCGCACCGTCCGGCTGCGTCTCAGCACGACGGGCGCCTCCCGCGGCAGCTGGGTCATCCGGGTCCGGCCCATTGCCAGCCAGACGAAACTTCATCTTCTGGCCTGGATCCGCCACAACCGGCGTCTGGTCCGGAGACTGTCCCACGGCCAGATCGGCTACCTCTATCTCGCCAACATGGGGGGGATGGGGCTCAACGAGTTCATCCGCCAGTTCTACCACCAGCTGCACAAAAAGGCCCTCATCATCGACGAACGCTGGAATACCGGCGGATTCATCGATGACATGCTGTTCGATCGGCTGACCCGCCGTCTCGTGGCCTACTTCATCGACCGCCAGCGCGGCGTGTTCCGGGTTCCCGCGAACGTCTTCCCCGGGTACCTCGCGGCCCTGGTCAACCATGGATCCGCATCCGACGGGGACATCTTTGCCTACGAGTTCGAGAAATACCATCTGGGGCCGGTCATCGGCAGCCGGACGTGGGGCGGCGTGCGGGGTTATTTCCGCCCTCTCCCCCTGGAGGATGGTGGCACCCTCGTGGTCTCCGAGATCGCCCTCTACAACCGTCACGGCCAATGGACCGTGGAGAACTACGGGGTGAGACCCGATATCGTGGTCCACGACGAGCCGGGCCAGCTCCGGCGTGGCCGGGATGCGCAGCTATTGACCGCCGTCTCCTACCTGATGCGGGAACTCAAGGCCCATCCCGTGCATCGGGCCCCCGAACCGCCCTGGCTGCCAGCCTATCCTCCTCTCCCCCGGGCCCATCCGGTTCCTCCGCACCGGACCCGACCATGACTGGCGGCGGCGAGCCTCCGCCGGGAAACCCCGTGCCTTTCGAAACCGCGAGGCACGGGATCCTTCCTCCTCCTCCCGAACCCCGGCTCCACCCATGAATCCAGACTCCCACCGGCCGTGAACTCCGGACTCGCCCCTGCCACGGACGAGACCCCGACGGTCCGTCCCCCGGAACAGGAACCAGGGGCAAAAAACCGGTGGCCGGGAATTGCCGGGTCTTTTCTCGCCGTGCGGATTCTCCACGCCCTCGAGCAGGATGAACGGCCCTGGCTCGTCGTCACTGCCTCGAACGAGGCCACCGCGCAACTGGCCCGGGAACTCGACTATCTGAGCCAAGGACGTCTCCGCGAGCGGCTCCGGAGTTTCCCCGACCGCGAAATCCTCCCGTACGACCTCTTTTCGCCCGCACCGGAAATCATTGCGGAACGGCTCATGACCCTCTCCGAGCTCCGGGCCGGACGCATCCGGCTGCTTTTGGCGTCCGCCAGCGCGCTTGGGGAACGACTGCCGCCACCGACCTTTCTCGACCAGACCACCCTCTTGCTCAAGGTCGGGGAGACGCTGGACCTGGAAGGCCTGAGAACCCGCCTGGAGCAGGCGGGCTACCGCACGACAGGCATTGTCCGCGAGCGGGGCGACATGGCCCTGCGCGGGTCCATTCTCGACCTGTTCGCACCGACCGCCATCGTTCCCTACCGGATCGAGCTCAGCGATCTCGCAATCGATTCCCTGCGCAGTTTTGATCCGGAAACGCAACTCACCCTCGAACGGCTGGAACGCATTGTTCTCCTGCCCGCGCGGGAGATGCTTCTCAACGAGGAGTCGATCCGGCAATTCCGCCTGAAGTTCCGCGCGCATTTCGAGGGTTCACCGCAAAGCTACGGGGTGTACCGCTCCGTGAGCGAAGGGGGGCCAGTTGAGGGACTCGAGGCCTACCTGCCCCTGTTCTACGAAAACCCCTTTCACCTTCTGGATTACTGCCACCCGACAACCCGCATCCTTTGGGCATCCGGGTCCCGTCCGGCCCTCGAGGAAGCCCAGACCCGGACGGAGACACTCCATGAACAGCGGAAAAACGCGCTCGACCTGCCTCCCCTTCCTGCCGGCGAGGCCTACGCCAGTGCGTCGGAGCTGGCCGGACGACTCGTGCCCTTCGAGGAGATCGACTGCTCGTCCGATCCCGACAGGGAGCCTCCCGGGAAGGACACGGCCGAGCCCATCCCGCCGTCGTTCCGGATTCCCCGGACCGAGCAGGATCGCTTGGCACAACACCTCTGGTCCTATCTCGAACTGACGCGTCTACGCGGGCTCATCGTGGCTGCCTCACCGGGACGCCGGGAGGCCCTTTCCCGGTTGTTCACGAAGGGTCCCCATCCGGCCCCGGCCCTGGCCGGACATTGGGATGACTTCGTCATGGGCCGGGAGCCGTGGGCTCTTCTCCAGGCTCCGATTGGAGAGGGATTTCTCTGGCCCGAGGCCGGCATCGCCGTCCTCACCGAAAACGAGATCTGGACGAGCCCTCCCGTCCGGAACCCCGAATCCAAAACCGCCCAGCAATGGCTCGCCCGGATCGAGGACTTCAAGACCCTCTCCCCCGGTGCACCAGTCATACACGAAACGCAAGGGATCGGACGTTACCGGGGACTCGTGCATCTCGAGGTCGACGGCGTTGCGGGAGAGTTTTTGCATCTCGAGTACTGGGGAGGAGACCGCCTCTATGTTCCCATTGCCTCCCTCCATCTCCTAAGCCCCTACCTTGGGGGAGATCCGGATCACGCTCCCTGGCACCGGCTGGGAAGCGGTCAGTGGGACAAGGCCAAACGGGAAGCCCGGAGGCGGGCGCATGACGTGGCCGTGGAACTGCTCGAAACCCACGCCCAGCGCCAGCTGGCACAGGCTCCCGTCCTTGAGTCGGACCCCGTTGCCTACGAACGTTTTTCCCTGGAGTTCCCCTTCGAGGAAACCCCCGACCAGGCCCAGGCCATCCGCGAGGTCCTGTCCGATCTCGAGTCTCCAACCCCGATGGACCGGGTGGTCTGCGGTGATGTCGGATTCGGCAAGACCGAGGTCGCCCTCAGAGCCGCCTGGGTCGCGGTCGAGGCCGGCTACCAGGTTGTGGTCCTCGTCCCCACGACGCTTCTCGCCCAGCAGCACCTAGAATCGTTCCAGGATCGCTTCGCGAACGGGTCGACCACAGTCGAGATGCTGTCCCGGTTCCGGAATTCGCGAGAGCAGGCACAGATCCGGGAGAAGGTCGCATCCGGCGAGATCGGCATCCTGATCGGCACCCACAAGCTCCTCACGGCCCGGCTCGATTTCAGGCGCCTCGGGCTCATCGTCATTGACGAAGAACACCGCTTCGGCGTCCGCCAGAAGGAGCTTCTGGCCCGTTTCAAGCGGGACGTCCATACGCTCACCCTCACAGCCACCCCGATCCCGCGGACGCTCAACATGGCCTTGGGCGGACTTCGGTCTCTCAGCATCATTTCCACCCCCCCCAAGGACCGCCTGCCCGTCCAGACCTTCCTCACCGAATGGAGACCGGCCATCCTGCAGGAAGCCCTGGGTCGCGAGCTGCAGCGCGGTGGACAGGTCTACGTCGTGACTCCGAGAATCCGGGGCATCGAGGAACTCGCCCGGGAAATCTCCCGTTGGGCCCCGGCGGGAATGGTCCGGTCCGCCCACGGACAGATGCCGGAACGGGAACTCGAGCAGACCATGTCGGATTTCTATCACCACCGTTTCAATGTTCTCGTCTCAACCAAGATCATCGAAAGCGGAATCGACATCCCCACGGCCAATACCATCCTCATCCATGAAGCCGACCGCTTCGGCCTGGCTGAACTTCACCAGCTCCGGGGCCGGGTCGGCCGGTCGGCCCACCGGGCCTACGCATACCTTTGCGTGCTCTCGCTCGAGGCTTTGGCCGACGATGCGGAAAAACGCCTGGAGACCCTGACCCGTTTCGACGCTTTGGGATCCGGACTCCTGCTCGCCATGCAGGACCTCGAGATCCGGGGCGCGGGCGAGCTTCTCGGCCAGGCCCAGAGCGGGGAGATCGAGGCCGTGGGATTCAGCCTGTACACCGAATACGTCCGCGAGGCTGTCCAGTCACTCAAATCCGGTGCACCTCAGCCAACTTTCCCGCCCGATTTCCGCAGGACGGAAATCGATGTGCACGAGCCGGCCCTGATCCCGGAACGCTATGTTCCGGACATCCACCAGCGCCTGGTCCTTTACAAGCGACTGGCCTCGACCGGAACCCCGGCGGACCTCGCAAGGCTCGAAGACGAGTTGGGCGACCGGTTTGGCCCTCTCCCGGAAGCGCTCGCGATGCTCTTCACCCTGTCCGGCTTCCGGCTACGGGCCACTCCGCTCGGAATCGAACGCATCGAAGCCTCGGCCGCGGGCGGTCGTGTCCTTTTCAACCCCAGCTCCCGGATCGATCCCGCTCGCCTCGTAACCCTCATGACGGGAGCGGACAATCGCTACCGCATGGAGGGAGCCCTTCGACTGGTCTACCGGCAACCCCTGCCCCATTCCGTGGACCGGACCCGCTGGATCGATGAAATCCTTACAATACTCGGAGGCTGATCCCGCATCTGACGAGGGTGGTCCCTTGACCCAGTTTCCGCTTGTTCCCGTGCTTCTTCTCCTGGTCGCCGGAATGTCCTGGAGCGCTGCCCAAGCCCAGCCATCCCCCGCCCCGGCACCCGCGCAATGGGTCCAGGTCATCGTTTTCCGCAGCCTGGATCCGGATGCAGGTCGCCATGAGCGATGGTCGCACCACCTGCCCGTGAAACTCATGCAGGCAGGTCTCCCCCTCTCCCGCCACGCCGGAGGAAGCCACAGCTTCCGGCCAGCCTCCCTGGGTCCCCGGATGCAGAGGGTGTGGGCCCTCCTCCGCGCAGCCGCCCTGTACGCCCCCATGCTCAAGGTGGCCTGGATCCAGCCTGCCCTCAACCTGGATGCGGCAATCCCCGTGGCCCTGAACCCGGTACGGGGGAAAAGGACTTCCTTCCCCGGACCGGCGACCACGTCCTACCCGGTCCCGGGTTTCGCGCACCCGGGACTCCATTCTTCCAGAGCTCCCCTCAAACCGGAGGTCTTCGGCACGGTCAAGATCACTGTCCTGCGTCACGTCTACATCGCCGTCCATACCGCACTCGTCGAGCGCCCGCCGGATTCAATCTCGCCCCACCCCCATCCCGGCCAATCCGCCCAAACCCCGCGTCCCAGATCTCTCCTCAACGTCTATCCCATCCACCAAGCCAACCAGGTCCGTCCCGGGCGGATCAACTACTTCGACAACCCGGCCTACGGGGTTTTGGTCTACGTCAAGGCCGTTCCGGCAAAGGTGTCGTCAAAGCCGCCTCCAGGATGAGCCGGGTACGCGCGAGGGCCTGCCGCAGCGATTCCTCGAGTTCGTCATGGATCGGGCGGATTCCCTTGCCTGCGGCCCAATTGCTGACCAGCGCACAACAGGCATAGGAAAGGCCCAGCTCCCGTGCCAGGGCAGCCTCGGGCATGGACGTCATGCCGACGATGTCGCAGCCATCCTGTTCCATCCTCCGGATTTCCTGGCGGGTCTCCAGACGTGGCCCCTGTGTCACTCCATAGGTGGCCCGTTCGATTCGGGGAAGATCCGCGCGGCGGGCTCCGGCAATCAACCAGTTCCGGATCCCCTCATCGTAGGGGTCGGTGAAGTCGACATGCCGGACTGGATCCTTCCCCCCTTCCCCATCCGAAAAGGTCTGGGCCCGTCCATAGGTATAGTCGATCAGCTGGTCCGGAACCACCACGGACCCTGGCTCCATTGCGCTCGTGATGCCACCGACCGCCGCCAGGGCCACCACAGAGCGGGCACCCGCCGAATCGATTGCCCAGAGATTGGCACGATAGTTGACCTGATGCGGGGCCAGCGCATGGCGGTCGCCATGACGCGCCAGGAAAACGATTCTGGTCCCGAAGAGGTGGCCCCAGCGAAGTGGGGCGGAAGGCGATCCCCAGGGAGTTGAAATCTCGGTCCGCCGTTCCTCGACGAAACCTTCCATCTCGCTCGTGCCTGTACCCCCGATAATGGCAAGGATGGGTTTTCCCGGCATGATCATTCCCAGAAAAAAACAAGGACTTCCCTAGTGTAAACGAGTTCCCGGAACCATCCTGGGATACCTCCGGACTTCCTGGATCTCATTCGCACTATCGAAAGTCCTTCCCCGCATCTGGCCCACCATGGGAAAACCTGCGATGCCGGGCGGTTTGAGGAAAATCAAGGGGGAATGGGCGCCTGAATCGGGAACCGGACCTTTTCGCGGCGCTGATCGTGGAAGGGCGGCACCTGAGCGCATCCTTGGCAGATTTCGAGTCGTGAACAGCGGTTCCGGGCACTT
>JAKATI010000073.1 GCA_021828045.1 Pseudomonadota bacterium
GGGATCGCTTCCAAGGAGTGGGCGAGTTCGTTCATGACCGTCCCCATCGAGGGACGGGAACCGATCGGTTTCAGGACAATGGTGAGCCGGCCGGTGTTCGGGGTCGGATTGGTCACACCCGTTCCGATCAGGGAGGTCACCCGGGCCACAGCCGGGTTCTGGAGGACCGCCTGGATCGCACGGTTCTGGAGGCGTTGCATGGCCGAAAGCGAAATGCTCTGCCGCCCTTCGGTGACGGCAATCAACTCTCCAGTATCCACGGTCGGCAGAAGCGCTTTCGGGACGATCAGGAAGAGATAGATCGTGATCACCACGGTCGCCCCGAAGACCCCAAGCATGAAACGGGCGTGCTCAAGGCACCATCCGAGACCGATGCGATAGGCCTCCCGCGTCCGGGCCAAGAGTCGCTCCGCGGTCCGGGCCAGACGGCTGGGCCTTCTCTCGGAGGAGGGCTTGAGCAGACGGGCGCCCATCATGGGGGTCAGGGTCAGTGAGACGAGGGCGGAGATGATGACGGCCACGGAGAGCGTGACCGCGAACTCCGAAAAGAGCCGGCCGATCACACCCGGCATGAAAAGCAGCGGGATGAAAACCGCGACCAAGGAGACGGTGAGGGAGACGATCGTAAAGCCGATCTGCCGGGCACCGAGATAGGCGGCACGCAAGGGAGGCTCCCCCCCCTCGATGAATCGGACGATGTTCTCGATCATGACGATGGCGTCATCGATCACGAAACCGGTGGCGACCGTGAGCGCCATGAGCGACAGGGTATCGAGCTGGTAGCCCAGCTCATGCATGACGGCAAAGGTTCCCACGATCGAAAGGGGCAGGGCGACGGCGGGAATGAGCATGGCCCGTGGGTCCGGCAAAAAGAGGTAGATCACGAGGATCACGAGCAGCATGGCGAGGAGCAGCGTGATTTGGACGTCCTCGACGGAAGCCTGGATCACCCCGGTCCGGTTGGCCACGATCCCGAGGTGGATGCCGGCCGGCAGGTTTTTCTGGAGTCCCTGGAGCGCCTGCTTGATGCGGGAGACCGTGCTCACGATGTTGGAGCCGGGGCGACGATGAATGTTCATCACGACCGCCGGGTGGCCATCGACACTGGCCAGTTCCTGCTGGTTCTCGAGCCCGGCCTTCACCGTACCGACCGCGGAAAGCAGGACCGGCGCATTGTTCCGGTAGGCCACCACCAGATGGCGATACTGCCGGAGCAGGGTCAGCTGATCGTTGGTCTCAATCGCATAGGCCTGATGCCTACCCTGGAGCCCGCCCGTCGCCCCCGCCTGGTTCGCGTTCGTCACGGCATTCCGGACATCCTCGAGGGAGAGCCCATAGGCCGCGAGTTGCAGGGGATTGACGTCGAGCCGGATGGCCTTGCGCAATCCACCCGCAATGGTGACCTCACCGACCCCGCGGATCTCGGACAGTTTCTGCAGGAACAGGGTCGCCGCGTCGTTGGCGACCGCATAGAGAGGAATCGTCTTCGACGTCATGGCGAGCGTCATGATCGGTGCGTCCGCCGGGTTGATCTCCTGGTAGACCGGGGGATACTGGAGGTTCGGGGGCAGTTCACCGGACGCCGCGTTGATCGCCGCCTGGACGTCCTGGGCGGCGGTCGAGAGCGGTACACTCAGCTCAAAACGCAGGGTAATCGCGCTCGTGCCCTCGCTCGAAACCGAACTCATGGCCGCGAGACCGGCAATCTCCCCGAATTGCCGCTCCAGGGGTGCCGTGATCAGCTTGGAGACGGTGTTGGGAGATGCCCCCGGAAGTTTCGTCACGACCTGGATCGTCGGGAAGGCCACTTCGGGCAGTGACGAGACGGGCAGTGCCGAATAGCCGAGAAGGCCGATCAGGAAAAGGGCGATGGCCAGCAGGGAGGTGGCGACCGGCCGGGCAATAAAGGGCCCCGAGATGTTCATCTGCCGGGTTTCATGCGGGCTGCAATCCGGATCGTGGCTCCGGACCTGAGCCGGGAGGTCCCCTCCGTCACCACCACGTCACCCGGGTGGAGGCCGCTACCGATCACGGCCAGCGTCCCGTTTTCATACTCCAACTGGACCGGCCGGATCAAAACGGAAGCCAGTTTCTGGCCGGGCTTGTCCTGTTTCACGAGATAGACAAAGTCGCCGGCCGGGCCCTCCTGGACCGCCACGTTCGGAATCGTCACGACTCGCGGAAGGACCCGGATCTCCACATCGATGTCCACATACGATCCCGGCCAGAGATCCATTCTCGGGTTCGGGAAACGGGCTCTCAGGGTGAGCGTCCCCGTGCTCGAGTTGATCTGGTTGTCGAGGACCGTGACTACGCCTTGGTCCCGGGTAGCACCGTCTCCCGCCTGGTTCGCGATCGTCGCCAGCACCGGCAGGGGACCTCGCGCCAGTGCCCGATTGATCTCGGGCAGGTCCTGCTGCGGGAGGCTGAACTGCACATAGATCGGCTGGAGCCGGTTGATGGTGACGATCCCGCCGGAGAGGGTCGGGCTCACAATATTGCCCGGATCCACCTGGAGGATGCCCGTGCGTCCCGAGATCGGCGCCCGGATCCGGGTGTAGGTCAGGTTGATGCGGTCGGCCAGGATGCTCGCCCGGTCCTGCTTCACTTGGGCCTTGGCGGCCAGATAGGTCGTCCATGCGGTAATCCATTGCTGCTTGGAAACGAACCCTTTCTTGACGAGCGTGGCATTCTGCTTTGCCTGCAGCTGGTCGCTGGTGCGGGTGGCCCGGTCCTGCGCCAGTTTGGCCACTGCCTGGGCGAGAGCCGCTTCGTAGGGTCGCGGGTCGATCTCGGCCAAGAGCTGGCCCTTCCGGACATACTGGCCCTCGTGGAAGAAAACCTGTTTCAGGGGACCGGTGATCATCGGCACGACCGTGACCGTCCGGTACGCCGTGACCGTACCCAAGGCATGAAGGTAAACCGGGACAGTGGCGAGGCGGGCGCTGGCCACCTCTACCGGAACCGGAACCTTGACCTTGCCAAATCGCGCGTTCCGTGAACCCCCGAAGGCAAGAAAAATTCCTGCTGCGAGCAGGACGACCAGTCCGGAGACCAGCAGCCATCTGAATCGTCTCTTCAAAGGGTTATTCTCCAGGTGGATGAGTTGCTGTTGTATTTAAGTATAACATTAGTTCGATTCAAAAAAACACGCCCGGCAGGATCTTTGGTCTCACCCATGATGGGGAGGAGCCCAGTGGAGTGGTTTCCCATCCGCGGGGAGGCGGAATGGCACCCCTGACGGCGGGTGCTCCCCGTCGAGGCCTGAGTCTCACGCTGTGAAAGGTGCCCTGTCCATTCGAGTGCCGTGTGGAACTGGAGAAATCCTCCTCTGTCTACATACAAGAGAGTAGAGCCATCGTGCACAGACCCTCGTTCCGGGAAAGGGCCGGAACGGCAGTCAGACCGGAATAAAACGCAGTTCTCGAAGACGATAGCCAAGCACACAATCTGCACCCTTTGGCGGATTGGAGATTGAAGTGTTGTAGGACGACGATTCCAAATCCCAGCAATAGGGTTCAACCGTGCTTTTGACTGGATTTGGGGTTCCAAGGTTCCATGCGACGCCTGACTCGTGGCTGGCATCGGTGATTGCAGCAGGCTTTGCCGATAGAGGGTGGACGCATACACTGGCTTGACAACGACCCGCTAATTTGCTAGTGTGAAAACTCAGACTAGCGCCGATTTGAGTTTCAGCTTGCGGGCGCTTTATAAATGCTGCTAAAGCGGTTGTTCCTCCATGGGACCTGCTCTGGCAAAAGCTGAGCGGGTTTTTTTACGCCCGCCACGTCCGGTTCCCGATCGGAATCGTATGCACAGGGCAGAGATGGGGCCTCCGATCGGAAAGATCCGCCCCCAGTGGAGGATACAATGAAGAAATCAGAACCGCTTCCGTCCGGTCGGACGGCTTTCTGTTCCTGTGATGGCGGCTTCCCACACTGCGTCGATTCCGGAGAGCTGGAGAGTGCGGAAGCTATCCTTGATACTCTGTATACGCACATCGACGGCACCGAATGGTCTCCTTCCGCCCGACAACAGCTGGTTCGGCGTCTGCTCAAGCAAGACAACACGTTCGAGTGGGTCCGGGCGATGGTCATGGACCCGGAAGTTGCCTACCCGATCCTCTTTCCCGCCATCCTGAAGCACGGTTCCAGCAGTGACTGGCTTGAACTCTGCTGGAGAGTCGGTCAGAACGCACTCGACACCCGCCGCTTGGCAGAACGTTTCGCGTCAGAGGGCCAAGTGGAGGATCTCCTGGCATTCGTTTACAACTGCCGGAAAAATAAAATCCCGCTCACCAAGGGGGTGAAGGAAAAGCTCAGGAACCGTGCCGGACAGCTGGATGGAGAGCGTGGACTTGCCCGCTACGATCTCACGTGCGAGGGGATCTTCTGGCCGTTCCGGGCACGCGGATTTGTCAGTTATCCCGGGGTACTTATGCCTTGGCCCTATCGCCTGGCCCAGCTCCAGGAGAAGGATTTGGGAACTCGGCTGAAAGACCTCGGATTCGAGCCCGCCGTCGGAATCGCAGGGATTCTGGCTGCCTTGGATCGACGTCTAGGGCTCAAGGGCGATGCCGATCGTGCCGCTGTTCTCAATATCCGGAAGGGGCACCTTTGCGCATGGGCAAAAGGTGTTCGGGAACCAGACAACCGGGAGCTTTTCCGCATCGGGCAACTTTTGGGTGTACACGACCCGTCCATGGCCGGTCTCTTCAAGACCATCCAGCAGCGCTACGGTCGGCGTTCCCGTCGTCTCCTGGCCAGCGCACTCTCGGTCTCTCCCCGAACCATCGAAAGATGGGCCCAGGGTCGGACGGAACCACCTGCCCGACTCATTCCCGCACTGCTTTTCATCGCGGAATCAAACCGAGTCACCTGGGGATTCCAGCAGTATTGGAGGACCCATGACCCCAGAAACGGAACCTGGACAGGGGCCAGGCGGGTTTGGCGCCGGATCCGGGCGAAGCATGGGGCATGGCTTTAGAAATCCGACCCCTCGAATTTCGAAGACCGTATTGGAATTCTTCCGCGCTACCGGTCCTGGCTGGCAAACTCGCATGGACAACACGCTCAAACGGTACGTTGCCTCGCAGCGCAGGTGAGGTCAGGGCTGCGACTGCAGGATTGACTGCGCACGATCTTTCGGGGTTCAAGCTGATGCGGTTCGAGGTCGTGCCGCAGTCCGTGATCCTGAACATTGCGCAGGGTCTCTCTTTTTGATGGAGTTCCCGGTTCCCGTCCCCTTGCACTGAAGAGCGGGAACGGGGAACCATCACACGCGGGTGAGTTCATATTTATCGGCAGGACAAAACACCAGGTTCCGACTGGTTCACCGGGTTACCAGCTGGCAACCGTATTGATTCACTGCCATACCGCAACGGTTTGCCCGCTCCCGGATGAGGAGCCGCTGGATCCGCTTCCTGCCCCCGTGAAAGAGACAGAACCCCCGCTCCCGCCGGCCCCTGTATCTCCGGGGTTGCCGATTAAAGAGTCCCATAACCAGTGCGAATCCGGTGATTGTGACTACACAAGTCCACTGTTTCTTCATTTTTCCAGCTCCTTTCGGGAAAACGGGATCTTTGGTCTCCGTCCTTCCCGGAGCTCGCGATAGTATCTGTGGGCCAGTGCCATGCCCTGCCGGATCTCCTCCGAATTGTAGACTCCCTGGCTCAACTGGCCGATCTGGTAGGCCAAGGCCCGCGAACGCGTCAGCAGGTATTCGGTGTAGAGACTCGCAAATGCATGCGTCGGAGAGACGGGTAAATGGGTCATGCCCAGTCTGTAGTAATTGTATAGAGAGCCCCACGCATCAGGAACGCCGGCCTGGGCGCCCGTCTTGGCACCCTGTCGCAGGAAACTGCGCAGGAAAGGCGTGCGTTTCCCCACGGGCAGCTTTTTCAGGGTTGCATTTACGTATTTGTCGAATACACCGTAAGCGTACTGATAGACGGCAAACGTTGTTTTCGGGTTGTCACTGGTATATGCGATCCGGGCAAGATGATCGATGATCGGAGGATCCGGATCCTCTGGTGGATGGCTGGCCTTGAATATACCCAGGGTGGCTGTTCCTCGACAGTACCGGGCTGATCTTTGGGCACGACGCACGACCTGGGCCAGGTGGGAGGTGGGCCGGCCCTTGGGATCGGTGTGCGTTGCCCTCATCCGGGTGAGGAGCTGCCGCACCGCCGCCCGGCCCAGGTGGCCGGAAAAGGATTTCGGGACCAGATCCTCGCAATACGCGAGCCCCTCGAAAAGGGTGGTGGCCGCCTGGGTATTCCCTGCATTGGCCTGCCCCGCCAGTTTCCGGTACTCCTGGACGAGAGGCGGACCCTCGAGGTCGGGATGCAGGATTTCATCCTGGAGCTCATCTTCCAGATGCCCCCGCCAGCGGGCCAGCTCCGTGGGCGTGGCGTACGGGGGCGGATCCTTCAGGGGATCGTAGAAGTGGAACGGGGCCTTGGCCGGAGAGGGACGACCCTTGTGCACTCCCCAGGAGTCCCAGAAGGGCTGGCCTGCCTTCCGGGTGGCGGATCCCCTAACCCCACCCGCCGACGGGCGGGATGGCTCGTGGGCGACCCAATACCCAACCCCTGCTCCTGCCAGCAAGACTCCCACAAGACCGAGAGCCAATCCTTTCCGCATGATGATCCCATCACCCCCCTCGCCGGATCTCCCTGCAAGTTACTCGGCCAAATGAGGATTGTCAAGTGTAAGCTATTGTTTTTATTGGTGGGCCGTGCAGGAGTCGAACCTGCGACCAATGGATTAAAAGTGCGCTCGGACGCTTTTTTCCTGAGAGCGCTTTTGGTGATTTCCCAAGAGATTTAGTTGTTTGGAGTTGCACCCAATTTACCATCATCCCTGCATTTTGCCTTCGCACTATGGCAAGGGAATGGCATGAATGGACCTATCGTTTGTTAACTATCTCACCTTACCTGTATTC